>NZ_JBHXTO010000180.1:0-16557 GCF_042677425.1 Streptomyces sp. NPDC127119
GCCCTAGGCGATGTGGTCCTCCTGGAGTTCCGCCGTGTGGCGGTTGGTGAAGCGGTTGACCAGCCGGTCGGCCTCGCGCTGCGGGAGCGTGGTGCCGAACGTGTCCTCCACGTTGCCCCGGAACTGGCCCGACGTCGGATAGCTGCCGTCTATCGACTTCTTGAAGACCAGGTAGTAGTCCTCCTCGGTCGGCTCCGTGCCGCCGCCCGCACCCAGCTCGCGGGTACGCCCGGGGCCGGCCGGGATCGGGAAGGTACCGGTGTCCTCCGGAGACGGCTCGGGGGCCGGGGGCTCCGGCTCCTGCTCCGCGTACTGCTGCTGCGGGAAGGCTTCCTGCTGCTGGGCGAACGCCTCCTGCCGCTGCGGGACCGCCTCCTGCTCGAACCGGCGCCGGTCCTGGAACCGCCGCTCGTCCTGGAGCCGTTGCTGCTCCTCGAACTCCTCGGCCTGCTGCTGCTCCGCGTACCACTGGGTGTACGCGGCCTCCGGGTCGTACGTCGGGTCGTAGCCGCCCTGGTACGCGACGGACTGGGGGTCCCGGGCCTGGAGCCACGGGTTCTGCGGCTCGGCCCGGTCCGGCTGCTCAGGGGGCTCGGCGAACTCGTCGCCCTCGGGAGCGGGGCGCCGCGCCCGGTCGGGAGCCGTGTCGTCCCGTACGGGGGCCGCCGCCGCGGGGGTGCGGGCGCCCGCGGACGCCTCGGCCGGTTCCAGTGCGGGCTGCGGCGCCGGAGGCAGCAGCGCGGGCTCGATGCCCGCCGCCGCGAGGCCGGAGGGCGCGGTCTCGGCGAGGGGGACGCCGTAGCGGGCGAGCCGCAGGGGCATCAGGGACTCCACCGGGGCCTTGCGGCGCCAGGCACGGCCGAAGCGGGAGCGCAGCCGCGCCTGGTAGACGAGTCGTTCCTGCTCCAGCTTGATGACCTGTTCGTAGGAGCGCAGCTCCCACAGCTTCATCCTGCGCCACAGGAGGAACGTGGGCAGCGGGGAGAGCAGCCAGCGGGTGAGGCGTACGCCCTCCATGTGCTTGTCGGCGGTGATGTCCGCGATCCGGCCGATCGCGTGCCGGGCCGCCTCCACGGAGACCACGAACAGGATCGGGATGACCGCGTGCATGCCCACGCCGAGCGGGTCCGGCCAGGCGGCGGCGCCGTTGAAGGCGATCGTCGCGGCCGTCAGCAGCCATGCCGTCTGCCGCAGCAGCGGGAACGGGATCCTGATCCAGGTGAGGAGCAGGTCGAGCGAGAGCAGGACGCATATGCCCGCGTCGATGCCGATCGGGAACACGTAGCTGAAGTTCCCGAAGCCCTTCTCCAGGGCGAGTTCGCGGACCGCCGCGTAGGAACCGGCGAAGCCGATCGCTGCGATGACGACCGCCCCGAAGACGACCACTCCGATGAGGATCTTGTGCGTCTTGGTGAGCTGCATAGGCGCGGCCACCCGTACTCCCCTCCCCTTACGACCTGTTGCGCGCAACAGAGTGGCACATGTGTACGGGGTGCGGATGCCCGGTACGGGTGGAGCCCGGCCTCCGTGGGGGCCGGGCTCCACCAAATGTCCTGGTAGGGCTGCGAGTGGGAGGGCGGTCGAACTGGACGACGCGGTTCCCGGCTCGGCCCCGTGTCAGTCCTTCTTGGTGGCGGACCTGGTGGGGCTCGCGTTGTCGTCGGAGTCGCCGCCGAGGTCCGAACCCTTGCCGGAACTCTCGCTCGCGGACTTGTCCGGGGACGCGCTCGCGTCGGCGCCGGATGTGGCCCCGCTGTTGCCGCCGTTCGCGGTCACGACCGCCTGGACGGCCTCCTTCGCGGCCTTCTCCGCCGACTTCGTCAGATCGGCCGCCTTCGGGGAGTCGTTGCCCGCGAGACCCGCGCCGTTGTAGTCGACCGTCACGACGACGTTCTCCACGCGCGTGACGAGCGTCTGCTGCCGGAAGGTGCCTTCCTTCTTCTTCAGGTCGTACGTCACCAGCGTCGCCTCGTTGCCCGTGCCGGACACCGGCTGCGACTTGGTGTTCTTCGCGTCCTCCACCGCACGCGCGTCCTCGGCGTGCTTCGTGTAGTACTCCGAGGCCAGCTTCTCGCCCGTGCCCCGGCTCTGGTCCGACTCGAAACGCAGCAGCGACACGTTCAGCCAGCGGAACTGCGAGCCGTCCACACCCTTGTTGTCCAGGCTGTCCCAGGAGCAGTTGCCGCGCGTGCCGATGTCCTCGGACTTGCCCTCCTTGCCGGACTTGGTGCCCTCCGGTACGAGCTCCTTCAGCGTCTTCGACGAGAACACCTTGCACGGCTCGGGAAGCTTCGCGTACGTCGCCTCCTTCACCACCGCGGCCGCCTCCGTGGGGGAGGACGACGCCGAGGAGCCGGACTCCTTCTTCGCGTCGTCGCCGGAGCCGTCGCCGGAGTCCGAGGAGCAGCCGGAGGCGACGAGCATCAGCGGGACGGCGGACGCCCCGACCAGGATGCGGGTGAGTCGCTGACGGGGTCGCTGTACGGATCGGTGCATGGTTCCTTCACTCAAGACGCTCGGGTGTACGTGCGGACGGCCGCGTTCTCCGCCTGACCGCACTCGGTCGGGTCCGAGGGGCCACGGTAGCCCGAACGGGACATGTGCGGCTCAGGTTCCGCCGAGGCCGAAACCCCCGCCGACCGTCCCTAATCGCTGAACGACTCGGCGAGCTGGCCCGCCAGTTTCCGCGCCCTGTCCTGCATGTCCTCGCTGCTCGGGACGTCCGTCGTGGTCGCCGGCTGCTCGTCGTACTGGATCGTCACGACCACGTTGGACGTGCGGAACACCACAGTCACCGTGCGCTGCTTGGAGTCGTTCAGCGCGTCGTCGAGGAACGCCGTGTTGCCCAGACCGTCGAGCGTGCGGGGCTGGAGGGCGCTCGGCGTGGAGCCCGGGACGCCACTGGCGGAGGGGTCCGTGGAGGAGTTCGCGTTCGCGGAGGAGTTGCTGTCGCCGTCACCGCCGGCGTCGTCCGACGCACCGGACGTGCCGGACTTTCCGGCGCCCGGGGTCGACCCGGATCCGGACTCGGGCGACTCGGACGCGTCGGGGGCCCCGGTCGTGGCGGAGGGCGACGCGGCCGGTGCCGGAAGGTCCGCCGCGACCTCCTTCTTCCCGTAGATCTCCTCCGCGCGGTCGTCGTCGCTCACCGCGTTGTCGTACGAGACCACCCGCTCGAAATCCACCAGCAGGTGGTCCGTCGCGGTCGCCGACTCCGCCTTCCAGCGGCAGCCGACCTTCCGGTCCGTGTCGTACGTGACCGTCGCCGTGCCCTCGTAGGCCTTCTCGCGCTGCTCCTCGTCCGTGAGCTGCTTGATGCCCGGCAGCAGCGAGTCCAGGGTGCTGTGCGACACCGCGCCGCAGGGCTCGGGGAGGGTGCGGTACTTGCCGGGCTGTGCCGCGGCGGCCGTCGACGTCGTGCCGCCCGGCTTCGGGTCGTCCTGGCCGCCGCCGTCCGGCGATCCGCCGGTGCAGCCGGCCAGCAACGCCGCGAGGAGCGCGGCGACGCCGGGTACGTACGCCTTCCGCTGCACGGTGGGGCTCCTCTCGACGGGTCGATCGACTGTGCTCACGACCAGGGTGTCCTGTGGTTATTCGGTTGCCGCACGGGGGTGGGCCCTGGAGACAATGTGTATCGCACGCACTGCCGTGGACGCCGGTCCGTTGTCCCAAACGTTGGCCTTGGCGCCGGTTTTGCGATTTAAGACTTCTGTTGGTTTTACGGGGGAATGAGGACGATATGTCGTACGTGGAGATGCCGGGGGCGAAGGTTCCGATCCGTATGTGGGCGGACCCGGCGTCGGTGGAGGAAGGGGCGATGCAGCAGCTCCGCAACGTCTCCACGCTCCCCTGGATCAAGGGCCTGGCCGTGATGCCGGACGTGCACTACGGAAAGGGTGCGACGGTCGGATCGGTCATCGCGATGCGGGGTGCGGTGTGTCCGGCGGCGGTCGGGGTGGACATCGGCTGCGGCATGTCCGCGGTCAGGACGTCCCTGACGGCCAACGACCTGCCGGGCGACCTGTCCCACCTGCGGTCGAAGGTGGAGCAGGCGATTCCGGTCGGGCGTGGCATGCATGACAGCCCGGTCGATCCCGGTGGCTTCCACGGTCTCGCCACCCGCGGGTGGGACGACTTCTGGGGGCGTTTCGACGGGGTCGCGGAGGCGGTGAAGTTCCGTCAGGGGCGGGCCACGAAGCAGATGGGCACCCTGGGTGGCGGAAACCACTTCTGGGAGTTCTGCCTCGACTCGGACGACGCGGTCTGGATCATGCTGCATTCCGGTTCCCGGAACATCGGCAAGGAACTCGCGGAGCATCACATCGGTATCGCGCAGAAGCTCTCGCACAATCAGGGGCTGATCGACCGCGACCTCGCCGTATTCATCGCGGACACACCGCAGATGGCGGCGTACCGGCACGATCTCTTCTGGGCGCAGGAGTACGCGAAGCACAATCGCGCGATCATGATGGCGATCTCCAAGGACGTCGTCCGCCGGGAGTTCAAGAAGGCGAAGGTGACCTTCGAGCCGGAGATCTCGTGCCATCACAACTACGTGAGCGAGGAGCGGTACGAGGGCATGGACCTGCTGGTCACCCGCAAGGGCGCGATCCGCGCGGGCTCCGGCGAGTACGGCATCATCCCGGGCTCGATGGGCGCCGGTTCGTACATCGTGAAGGGTCTCGGCAACGAGAAGGCGTTCAACTCCGCCTCGCACGGCGCGGGCCGGCGCATGAGCCGTAACGCTGCCAAGCGCCGTTTCACGACCAAGGACCTGGAGGAGCAGACACGGGGCGTGGAGTGCCGTAAGGACTCCGGTGTCGTGGACGAGATCCCGGCCGCGTACAAGCCGATCGAGCAGGTCATCGACCAGCAGCGGGATCTGGTCGAGGTGGTGGCGAAGCTGAAGCAGGTCGTGTGCGTGAAGGGGTGACGAAGCCGTGCCGCGTGGATTCACGCGGCACGAAATCCCCGCCGGATCCATGCCGTATGAATTCATGCGGCATGGATTTCGTGCTGTCTCGCGGCCGGTCGTCGTATTTCGTCATCACTTCGCGTGCATGACCGCGTAGATCATGACGAACGCCACGATGTGGATGCCGAAGAGGAAGTACGCCAGGTACCACCAGACGTAGCGTTCGTCCTTCTTCTCCTGGGCCAGGCGGCGTTGCTCCCGGTCCCGGGCGGGCTCGGGGGCGGGGTCGGCGTCCGGCACTACAGCTCCCTGTGGACCTTCGTGTTGGAGGCCTGGGCCCGGGGGCGTACGACCAGCAGGTCGATGTTGACGTGCGAGGGACGCGTGACCGTCCAGGCGATCGTCTCGGCGACGTCCTCGGCGGTGAGGGGCTCGGCCACCCCGGCGTAGACCTTCGCCGCCTTCTCGGTGTCGCCGCCGAAACGGGTCAGGGCGAACTCGTCGGTCCGCACCATGCCCGGCGCGATCTCGACGACCCGGACCGGCGTCCCGACGATCTCCAGACGGAGGGTCTCGGCGAGGACGTGCTCGGCGTGCTTGGCGGCCACATAACCTCCGCCGCCCTCGTAGGTGCCGTGGCCCGCGGTCGAGGAGACGACGACCACCGTGCCGTCGCCGGACGCGGTCAGCGCCGGGAGGAGGGCCTGGGTGACGTTCAGCGTGCCGATGACGTTCGTCTCGTACATCTGGCGCCACTCCGCGGGGTCGCCGGACGCGACCGGGTCCGCGCCGAGCGCGCCGCCCGCGTTGTTGATCAGGACGCCGATCTTCTTGAAGGCCGTCGCGAACTCGTCGACCGCCGCACGGTCGGTGACGTCCAGCGCGTACGCCACCGCCTCGCCGCCCGCCGCGCCGATCTCCTCCGCGAGCGCCTCGATACGGTCCTTGCGGCGGGCCGTGAGGACCACCCGGTAGCCCGCGGACGCCAGCTGCCGGGCCGTCGCGGCACCGATTCCACTGCTCGCGCCGGTCACGACGGCGATACGGGACGCGGCGGCGGGCGCGGTGGGTGCGGCGGATGCGGCGGCGGTCATGGGTGCTCCTCGGCGGAGGGGTGCGGGCGGGGCGAACTGCCGCCGCCGCTCGCTCGTACGGTCGAATGCTCTCCCGGCCAGGATAGGCGGGCCCGGCGGGCGGACGGGCGTCTCACCTGATGGGCGGCGCCTGGGGGGCGGCCGGGGTGGCATACATGCGTTGACCCGGGTACGGGATCCGGCGGGCCGACGTGGAGGACATGGGACATGCGGAATTTTTCTGCGCGGGATCTTTCTGTGCGGGATCTCTGTGCGCGGGGGGTGGTGGTCGCCGTGGCGGCGGCTGCTGTCGTGGGGGCGGCGGGGGTTTCGGGGGCGGCGGGGGCCGTGGGGGGTGAGCGGTTCGGTGGTGTGCCCGAGGCCGATCTCGCATTCCACGGGCGGTTGTGGATGGACGACGGGCGGGTCGAGCTGCGGATGACCCCGCAGAACCATGGGCCCTTCGGGGTCGACGACGCGACCGTACGGCTGCGGTGGTCGGCGCCGCTCGCGGACGAACAGCGGCTGCCCGCCGGCTGCGCGCGGTCCGGGGCGCGGACCGTGCTGTGCCGGACGGGGGCGTTGCCGGCGGACGGGTGGGGGCGGACGGTCACCTTGGCGGTGCGGCTTCGGGGGGAGCCTTCGGAAGTGACGTTGGGGATCGATGCGGTGTGGGGTGGTGGGGCGGTGGATCGGAATCATCGGAATGACCGGCAGGAGGTTCTGGTGCTGGACACGGGGGACAGTTACGTCTTCTAGGCCGGGTGGTCCTGTTCCACCTGCTCAAGGATTGCGCCGTTCCCCGCGCCCCTGAGGGGGTGGGGCCGGGGGATTGAGTTCGGCTGCGGGGCGGTGGGGGCCGTTCGCGCCGTTCCTCGCGCCCCTGAGGGGGTGGGGCGGGGGGTTGAGTTCGGCTGCGGGTCGGTGGGGGTTGGCCGCGCCGTTCCTCGCGCCCCTAGGGGGGTGGGGGTGGGGGTGTGAGTTTGGCTGCGGGGGTGTGGGGGCTCGGCCCCGTCAGGGGCGCGGGGAACTGCGCAGTCTGCCTCTGCCGGCCCGAGGCGGAGGGTGCGGGAATAGACCCGGTAGGGGCATCGTTTGGGGGTATAGTTGAATCGTCAACAACCTGGAGGATGAGGTAGCCATGCAGTTCGGGATCTTCACCGTCGGCGATGTCACGCCGGACCCCACCACGGGCCGGACCCCGACCGAGCATGAGCGGATCAAGGCCATGGTCGCCATCGCGCAGAAGGCCGAGGAAGTAGGGCTCGACGTCTTCGCGACCGGTGAGCACCACAACCCGCCGTTCGTGCCGTCGTCGCCGACCACCATGCTCGGCTGGGTCGCCGCCCGCACCGAGAACCTCATCCTCTCCACCTCCACCACCCTCATCACCACCAACGACCCGGTGAAGATCGCCGAGGACTTCGCGATGCTCCAGCACCTCGCGGACGGACGCGTGGACCTGATGATGGGGCGCGGCAACACCGGCCCGGTCTACCCCTGGTTCGGCAAGGACATCCGCCAGGGCATCAACCTCGCCGTCGAGAACTACGCCCTGCTGTACCGGCTGTGGCGCGAGGAGACGGTGACCTGGGAGGGCAAGTTCCGTACGCCGCTGCAGTCGTTCACCTCGACGCCGCGGCCGTTGGACGGCGTGCCGCCGTTCGTCTGGCACGGCTCGATCCGCTCGCCGGAGATCGCCGAGCAGGCCGCGTACTACGGCGACGGGTTCTTCCACAACAACATCTTCTGGCCGGCCGACCACACCAAGCAGATGGTCGAGCTGTACCGGTCGAGGTACGCGCACTACGGGCACGGCACGCCCGAGCAGGCGATCGTCGGGCTCGGCGGACAGATCTTCATGCGGCGCAACTCGCAGGACGCGGTACGGGAGTTCCGGCCGTACTTCGACAACGCGCCGGTGTACGGGCACGGGCCGTCGCTGGAGGAGTTCACCGAGCAGACGCCGCTCACCGTCGGCTCGCCCGAACAGGTCATCGAGAAGACGCTGGCCTTCCGGGACTACGCCGGTGACTACCAGCGGCAGTTGTTCCTCGTCGACCACGCGGGGCTGCCGCTGAAGACCGTCCTGGAACAGATCGACATGCTGGGCGAGGAGGTCGTGCCGGTGCTGCGCGAGGAGTTCGCGAAGGGTCGGGCGGCGGGGGTGCCGGAAGCGCCCACGCACGCGGCGCGGGTCGCTGCGGCTGCGGCTGCCGCCGAGGCGGGCCAGGAGGTGACCGCGTCATGAAGCTGGTCGTCGTCTCGGCGGGACTGAGCGTTCCGTCGTCCACGCGGTTGCTGGGGGACCGCCTTGCCGCGGCGGCCTCCGCCGGGGGCGGGGTCGAGGTCCAGGTGGTCGAGCTGCGCGATCTCGCGGTCGAGATCGCGCACAACCTGACCACCGGGTTTCCGGGGCCGGCGCTCGACGCGGCGTTGTCCGCGGTGGCGGGTGCGGACGGGCTGATCGTGGTGACGCCGGTCTTCTCCGCCTCGTACAGCGGGCTGTTCAAGTCGTTCTTCGACGTGCTGGACCGTGACGCGCTGGCCGGGAAGCCCGTGCTCGTCGCGGCGACCGGGGGGTCGGCTCGGCACTCGCTGGTGCTGGAACACGCGATGCGGCCGCTGTTCGCGTACCTGCGGGCGGTGGTCGTCCCTACCGGGGTCTACGCCGCGTCGGAGGACTGGGGGGCGGAAGGGCTGGCCGAGCGGATCGGGCGGGCTGCGGGGGAGTTGGCTGCGCTGATGGGCGGCGCGGCTGCTGGGGCTGGGCGGGGGGAGGGGGTTGCTGTGCGGGTCGGTGAGTTCGAGGTGGTTCCGTTCGCGGAGCAACTCGCTGCGCTGCGGGCTCCGTAGGGTGCGGGTCCTCCGGTGGGGGCCGCCGCGCCCCTGTGTCTCGGCTGCGGGCCGGTGGGGCCGTTTGCGCAGTTCCCCGCGCCCCTAGGGGGTGGGCCTGGCCCTCGGACGGTTTGGTGCGGGTCCGGTGGGGGCTTGTCGCGCAGTTCCTCGCGCCCCTGAGGGGGTGGGGCCTGGGGCCGAAGGGCTGGGTGCGGGCCGGTGGGGGTTGGCCGCGCAGTTCCCCGCGCCCCTGAGGGGGCGGGCCTGTGGCGAACCCGCAGCCGAAACCCCCACCCGCACCCACCCGCAGCCAAACTCACACCCCAACCCCCCACTCCCCTAGGGGCGCGGGGAACGGCGCGACCGGCCCCCACCGGCCCGCAGCCGGAACTCACACCCCCGCCCCCAACCCCTTAGGGGCGCGGGGAACGGCGCGACCGGCCCCCACCGGCCCGCAGGCGGAACTCAGAGCTTCGCCCCCATCCCCCACCGGGCCCGCACCCGGGATCGAGCGGCCCGGGGCCCAGGGCTCAGGGCCCCGTCGTTCTGGGGTCGGGGACCCGGGGGCCCGGTAGTGGGCGGCGGAGTTTGCGGGAGTGGCGGCGGGTCCAGGACGCCGCTCGGGCGCGGGCTCGGGTCCATGCCCGGCGGCCCCGCGTCGAGGAAAGCGACGCGAACAGGTCCTCGTAGCGCCCCACGATCGGCTCCGCGTCGTACCGGCGCGAACTCGCCAGCGCCGCCTCGCCCATCGCGAGCCGCAGCGGCTCGTCCCGGATCAGGTCGAGCATCGCCTCGGCCAGCGCGCGCGAGTCGCCCATGGGCACGAGCCGCCCGTCGACCCCCTCGGTGATGATCTCCGCCGGCCCCAGCGGGCAGTCCGTGCTGATCACCGGTAGCCCGCAGCGCATCGCCTCGACCAGTGTCATCCCGAACGACTCCGCGTCGGAGGCCGAGACGACCATCGCCGCCTTCGCGAACTCCGCCTCGATGGGCGTGCGCGGCCCCATGAGGCGTACGTGCCCCGCGAGTCCGAGGCCGTCGACGAGGTCCTGGAGGTGGTCGCGCTGCGCGCCGCCGCCGTAGATCCGCAGCCGCCAGTCCGGCTCCTTGGAGGCGACCGCGGAGAAGGCCTCTATCAGCAGGTCGAAGCGTTTCCCGGCGACCAGCCGGCCCGCCGCGGCCACCACCTTCGTCGTCCCGTCGCGGGTGATGCCCTCGGGCGCCGGCACGATGTTCGGCACGGCCGCGACCCGCACGCCCGGCAGGGTCATCCGCTGCCGGTACACCTCCGCGTCCGCCTCGGTGGTCGTGACCACCGCGTCCAGCCGGCGGTAGTGCCGCGCCAGCACGGTCCGCAGCCGCTTGGTGTGCTGGTCGTGCCGCAGGTGTTCCTGGGCGATGCGCAGGGCCCGGCGCGGCGCGAAGAGGGTGACGTAGACGTTGATGCCGGGGCGGGTGCCGATGATCACGTCGGCATCGCTGTCGGTCAGGTACGCGGCGGCCCGCTGGTCGGTGAGCCGCGTGTACTGCTCGTACCGTTTGTCGGAGTTCGGGAAGTCCGTCGCCGGGAGCGCGTACGCGGGGTCGGTGAGGTCCGCGCTGTCGTCCCGTTCGTCGACCAGCGGTACGACCGTGATCCGCGGGTCGATGGTGAAGCGCGGCTCGGTCCGGTGCCGTCGCATCGACACGATCTCCACGTCATGGCGGTCGGCGAGCGCCGCCGCGAGGTTGAGCGTCGTCCGCACGGTCCCCCCGATGGCGTACGCGTTGTGCAGCAGGAACACGATCTTCCTGCGGCTCGTACGGCTGCGTCCCCTACGGTTCATTCGCTTCGCGGCCTCCTCGCCTGCCGTACGCTCCGTGCGTTCCGTACGCTCCGTGCGTCCAGTGCGCTTCATCGGTGCGTGGCCCTCCCCGTCGCGGCGCTCGCCCCCGGCACAGGGGACACAGTGGCTGGGCGAGGTAAGCCACCGGTCCCGGCGGGGTGAGAGCCGGGTAAGAGGCCCGGCCGTAACCCCCCTTCATCAGGTAGTACGTACAGAAGTGCTTGGCAGACTGGTCCCGTGCCCCACAATCTGCTGCTCGCCGAGGACGACCGCGCGATCCGCCACGCCCTGGAACGGGCCCTGAGCCTGGAGGGATACGAGGTCACCGCCGTCGCCGACGGTGTCCAGGCGCTCGCGCAGGCCCACCGCACCCCTCCTGACGTGCTCGTTCTCGATGTGATGATGCCCGGCATCGACGGCCTCCAGGTCTGTCGCGTCCTGCGCGCCGAAGGCAACCGCACCCCCATCCTGATGCTCACCGCGCTCGTCGAGACCGCGGACCGCATCGCGGGCCTGGATGCCGGCGCCGACGACTACGTGGTCAAGCCCTTCGACGTCGAGGAGGTCTTCGCCCGGCTCCGGGCCCTGCTCCGGCGCACGGGCGCCCCCGACGACGTACCCAGCGAACAGCAGCGCGCGCCCGACGGCCAGATCGCCGCCGCGGGGCTGCGCCTCGATCCGCAGGCCCGGAGGGTCTGGCGGGGCCCGCGGGAGATCGAGCTGACGCGCACCGAGTTCGACCTGCTGGAACTGCTCGTCCGCAACGCGGGCATCGTCCTGGACCACACCACCATCTACGACCGCATCTGGGGATACGACTTCGGGCCAGGTTCCAAGAACCTCGCCGTGTACGTCGGCTATCTGCGGCGCAAGCTCGACGGGCCGGGAGCGGCAGGCGCGCCCGGTTCGGCCGCCGTGCCGTCGGTGATCCACACCGTGCGGGGCGTGGGGTACGTGCTGAGGGAGGACTGAGTGCGGCCCACGGGCGTGCGGACCGGCCGGCCCGGCCGGTTCGGGCGGTGGGTGGCGCGGGCCCGGCTGTCGTCGCTGCGGACCACCTTCACGGTGTCGTTCGCGGCCGTCGCGGCGGCCGTCACCGTCCTCGTCGGGTTCCTGTCGTACGACGCCGCCGCCCGGCTCGTGCGCGTGGACCAGCAGACCGTGTTCGAGGGCGTCGTACAGGATCTGCTCGACGAGGTGCGCCGCAATCCGCTGGGGCCCGCGGACTTCGCCACCGCCGGCGCGGGCGGCGGCCCGCGCGGCGAACTCGTCCGGCCCAGCGGCACGGTCGTCCAGGTCCTGAGGCCGGACGGATCCGTCGTCTACCGGGGCCGCACGCCGCTGCCCGTGGACGCCGCCGACCGTCCGATCGCCGCCGCGCAGGCCGCCGGGCGGCTGGTGGAGCACCGGGACGTCGAGGTCGGCGACGACGTCTACCGCGTCGCGACCGTCTCGCTCGGCGGCGGGCGGGGCGCGGTGCAGGTGGCGCAGGAGTTCAGCGGTACGGAGGATCTGCTGCGCGACCTCCAGCAGCGGACCGTGCTGCTCGTGGGCGCCGTGGTGATCGCCGCGGGGCTCTTCGGCTGGTGGCTGGCCCGGCGCATCACCTCGCGGCTGGTGCGGCTCGCCGGGGCCGCCGAGGACGTGGCCCGTACCGGGCGGCTCGGCATCCAGGTGCCGGTCGCCGGGTACGACGAGGTGGCCCGGCTCGGCCGGTCCTTCGACCGCATGCTGGGCCGTCTCGCCCAGTCCGAGGACGACCAGCGGCGCCTCGTCCAGGACGCGGGACATGAACTGCGTACGCCCCTGACCTCGCTGCGCACGAACATCTCGATCCTGCGCCGGATCGACGAACTGCCGCCCGCCGCCCGTGAGGAACTGGTCGACGACCTCGCGCAGGAGTCACGTGAGCTGACCGACCTGGTCAACGAGCTGGTCGCGCTGGCGGCCGGCCAGTCCGACACCGAGCCGCCGCGGCAGGTGGCGCTCGGCGACCTCGCGGACGACGTGGCGGTGGCGGCGCGCCGGCGCACGGGGCGGGCGGTGACCGTACGGGTCTCGGGGGACACGGTGGTCGACGGGCGGCCCGCGGCGCTGCAGCGGGCGATGTCCAACCTGGTGGACAACGCGGCGAAGTTCGACCGGGGCGGGAGCGGGCCGATCGAGCTCGCCGTGACGCGCGTCGACCGTGACACCGTCCGGGTCGAGGTCCTGGACCGGGGGCCCGGTATCGCCCAGGAGGATCTCGACCGGGTCTTCGACCGCTTCTACCGCGCGCCGGACGCGCGGAGCCTGCCCGGCTCCGGGCTCGGCCTCTCGATCGTCCGCGAGGTCGCGGCCGCGCACGGCGGAGAACCGTTCGCCGGCCGCCGGGAGGGCGGCGGCTCGGTGACGGGCTTCACCGTCGCGGGCCGGGCGGGGTAGAGGGGGCCGACCTGTTTCATGGCCGTCGGTCGGCAGGGCGGTGGCCGCCGAGAGCGGTGGCCGCTGTACCGCCGAGGGCGGTGGCCGCTGTCACCAGCCCTCCCGCAGGTCGTCGTCCTCGCCCTCCTCCAGGAGCGTCGCCGCCTCGCCCACGACTCTCGGGTCCGGTTCCCCGACCACCTCGTGGTCCTTGTCCGTGTAGTCGAAGCGGGCCAGCACACTGCGCATGGCCTCGACGCGGGCCCGCTTCTTGTCGTTGCTCTTCACCACGGTCCACGGGGCCTGCTCGGTGTCCGTCTCGCGGAACATGGAGACCTTCGCGGCGGTGTAGTCGTCCCACAGGTCCAGCGAGGCGAGATCCATCGGGCTGAGCTTCCACTGCCGTACGGGATCGACCTGGCGGATCGTGAAACGTGTGCGCTGCTCGCCCTGCGACACCGAGAACCAGAACTTCACCAGGTCCACGCCGTCGTCGACGAGCATCCGCTCGAACCCGGGCGCCTGACGCATGAACCGGCGGTACTCGTCGTCCGAGCAGAACCCCATGACCCGCTCGACGCCCGCGCGGTTGTACCAGGAGCGGTCGAAGAGCACGATCTCCCCGGCGGTCGGCAGGTGCTCCACATAGCGCTGGAAGTACCACTGCCCGCGCTCGCGCTCGGTCGGCTTCTCCAGGGCCACCACCCGGGCGCCGCGCGGGTTCAGGTGCTCGGTGAAGCGTTTGATCGTGCCGCCCTTGCCGGCCGCGTCCCGCCCCTCGAAGACGACGACGAGCCGGCGCCCCGTCTCCTTGATCCAGCCCTGCAGCTTCAGCAGCTCGATCTGCTGCAGCCGCTTGTGCAGGTCGTACTCCGCGCGCTCCATGCGCTGCGCGTACGGGTAGTTCTCGCGCCAGGTGTCCACCGAGGTGCCGTCGGGGCGGATCAGCACCGGGTCGTCGTGGTCGCTGTAGTCGACGCTCATGCCACTCAGCAGTTCGGTCATGTCTCTCCTCAGGAGGGCCGGTAAGGAGTGGGCATGTGTGCGATGGAAGCAAGCGGAGGCGTACGGACGGCGAAGTCCAGGTAAACGACCCGCGAGATTGTGGCAAGGGCACTGGAGGAGGGGCGGGCGGTCCGAGGAGGCCGTCCGCACCGCGGGGGTGTCGCTGGGTACACCCCCCGATACGGGTTCTGCGCCCAATGTGCCCGCGCCCCCTTGTCCGTAGCGTCTTTCGCGGGGCACAGGAAGTGTCCGGCAGCGGGGGCACCGGCGGTGCCCGACACGGGGCGCGGACCGTGCCCGACGGAGGCTGATGACGATGTTTCGCCGAACGGGCACCGACCGACGCACGCACAGTACGGGCGACCACGGCACGGGCGCCGCCGACATGGCCCTGCGGCTGGTCAAGGTCAGCAAGACGTACGGGAGCGACGACAGCGCCGTGACCGCGCTGGACGAGGTGACGCTCAGCCTGGCGAGCGGCACCTTCACCGCCGTGATGGGGCCCTCGGGCTCCGGCAAGTCCACGCTGCTGCAGTGCGCGGCGGGCCTCGACCGGCCCGACAGCGGCATCGTGATGGTCGACGGCGCGGAGATGACCGGCGGCACCGAGGCGGAGCTGACGAAGTTCCGCCGCAACCGGATCGGCTTCGTCTTCCAGCAGTACAACCTGCTCGACACGCTCACCGTGGCGCAGAACACGATCCTGCCGCTGAAGCTCGCCCGGCGCAGGGTGAACCGGGACCGGGTGCGGGAGACCCTGACCGCCGTCGGCCTCGGCGACCGCCTCGGCCACCGGCCCGACCAGCTCTCCGGCGGCCAGCGCCAGCGCGTCGCCATCGCCCGCGCCCTGGTGACCGAACCGAGCGTGATCTTCGCGGACGAGCCGACCGGCGCCCTCGACACCCGCAGCGCGCGGGACGTCCTGCGGCTCCTCCAGGACGCCGTACGCCGCCACGGCCGTACGGTCGTCATGGTGACCCACGACCCGGTCGCGGCCTCGTACGCCGACTCGGTGCTGTTCCTCGCGGACGGCCGGCTCGCGGGCGAGATGCGCCGGCCGACCGTGGACGCGGTGGCCGAGCGCCTCGCGCACCTCGGCGACGACGTGATGGCGGGGGCGTGAGCGCGATGTTCACCATGTTCACCCTTGCCATGCGCTCCGTACGGCAGCGCCCCGGGCGCTTCGCCGCCACCCTGCTGTCCGCCTTCCTGGGCGCGGCGATCATCATGACCTTCAACTCGATGCACGACACGGCCGGGGCGCCGGGCGTCGACCCCGTCAGCGCGGACACCCTGTCCAGCGCGGCGGGCGTCGTCGGCGGCTACGGCACCCTCCTGGTGTTCTTCGCCGTCGCCTCCACCCTCACGGTGAACGTGCGCCAGCGCTCCGCCGAGATCGACCTGCTGCGCTGCTCGGGGGCCACGCCCGCGCAGCTCAAGCGGATGGTCGTCGGGGAGGCGGTGGCCGTCGCCCTGGTGGGCGCGCTGCTCGCCATCGGCCCCGCGATGCTCGGCGGACGCGTCCTGCTGGACGTCTTCAAGGACACCGGGCAGGTCGCCGAGTCCGTCGACTACACCTTCGGACCCATCGCCCAGTACTCGGGCCCCGGCATCACGGTTATCGCGGCGGCGGGGGCGGCGTTCCTCGCGGTGCGCCGGGCGACCGGCGACCGGCGCCCGTCCCGGGGCAGGGGGCGCGCGTTCCTCGTCGGCGGGTCCCTGATCCTCGGCGGCCTGTCGATCGGCAGCACCTTCGCCCTGTCGTCGACGGACGCCGCGCTGATGGCACCGCCCGCGTACGGCGCGATCCTGCTCTCGGTCGGCCTCGCGCTCCTGTCGCCGGGGCTGCTGCGGGTGCTGCTCCGCCGGCTGCCGCTGACGGGACCGAGCGGCTATCCCGCCGTACACGGCCTGCGGGCGCGCGCGGCGCAACTGTCCGGTGTCATGGTGCCGTTGATCGTCTTCATCGGCATGGCCACGGCGACCCTCTACATGCAGGCTGCCGAGAACGACGCGATCGACGCGGCGGGTGTGCCCAAGTCCGTCGACGCGAAGAACCTCGAAACGCTCAACCTGACGGTCGTCGGCATCATCGTGGTCTTCTCCTGCATCATGCTGGTCAACTCCCTGTACGCGGCCACCACCTACCGGCGCAAGGAGTTCGGGCAGCAACGGCTCGCGGGGGCGACTCCGGGGCAGGTCCTCGGCATGGTGGGCATCGAGTCCCTGGTCCTCACGGTGATGGGCGTCGTCCTCGGTACGGGGGGCGCGCTCGCCGGGATCGTCGCGTTCACCACGGTCCGCACGGACTCGGTCCTGCCGGACCAGGGGCTGGGGATCTGGCTCGGGGTCATGGCGGTGGCCGTGACGGTGACGATGGGGACGAGCCTGGTCACGGCGTGGCGGGTGCTGCGGGTGCCGGCGATCGACGCGGTGGCGCTGGCCGCTTAGGGTGCGCCGAAAAGATTGCGCAGTTCCCCGCGCCCCCATTCAGGGG
>NZ_JBHXTO010000181.1:0-16323 GCF_042677425.1 Streptomyces sp. NPDC127119
TGACAATTCCCGTCTTCGCCCGGCAGACGGAAATTGTCAGACTGGCCCTAGCCCCTGCGTTCCGCTTCCCGTCCGCCGGGCACCGGCGGACGGCGGGCGCCCCCCTTCCGCGGAGTGGGGCGCCCGCCGTCACGCACACTTGGCTGCCCGGCGGTCAGTCCTCGTACAACTCCCCGAGCGCGACGGCGTACTTGTCCCGGATGACCCGGCGCTTCATCTTCAGTGACGGGGTCAGCTCCCCCGTGGCCGGGCCCCACTCCTCCGCGAGCAGCCGATACCGCTTGACCTGCTCGGTGCGGTTCAGCCGCGCGTTGGCCGCCGCCACCGCCCGGTCCACCTCCTCCCGTACGACCGGATGCGCCGCCAGGGACGTCAGGGCCCCGGGGCCGGAGTCCTTGTCGACGCCGTGGGCCTCGGCCCAGGCGGGGGCCGCCTCCGCGTCGAGCACCAGCAGCGCCACGAGGTAGGAACGGTTGTCGCCGTGCACCAGGGCCTGGCCGATCAGCGGGTGCTCCTTGAGGGCGTTCTCCACGAGCGCCGGGGAGACGTTCTTGCCCGTCGACGTGACGATCATTTCCTTCTTGCGGTCGGTGAGCCACAGATAGCCGTCGTCGTCGAGACGGCCGATGTCACCGGTCCGCAGCCAGCCCTCCTCGTCCACCACCGGCCCCACCGTGCCGTCCTCGCGCAGATAGCCGGAGAACACGGTCGAGCCGCGCACCTCGATCTCACCGTCCCCGGCGACACGGACCTCCACGGACGAGACGGGACGCCCCACCGAACCCAGCCGGAAGCCGGTGCGCGGGCTGTTGGTGGTCGCCACTCCGGTGGTCTCCGTGAGCCCCCACGCATCCATGATCACGATGCCGAATCCGGCCCAGAACCGCACCACCTCGATCGACATGGGAGCCGAGGCGCTGGCCGCCCAGCTGATCCGGTCAAGACCGCCCGCGGCCAGCAACGGCAGCAGCACCTCGGCCCGTTGCCGGGCATAGGCCTCTTCGAGCGCGGCGGGCGGCCGCTCGCCCCGCTCCCGGTACCCGACATGCTCCCGGGCCACCCGGGTGGCCTCCTCGATCGCCGCCTGCTGTTCCGCCGGCAGCAGCGGCAGTACGGCCCGGACGGCCGCCGCCAGCTTCTCCCAGACACGCGGTACGCCGAAGAACTGGGCCGGGCGCACCTTGCGCACGATCCCGGCCACGCCCGTCGGGTCGGCGCACAGGTGGACGTGCGAGGCGCGGTGGACGGGCAGGTAGATGCCGAGCATCCGTTCGGCGATGTGGGCGAAGGGCAGGTAGCAGATGTGCTCGACGTGCGGCGGCAGTTCGACCACCTCGTCCAGCGCCGACGCGTTGGCCAGCACATGGCGGTGGTTGAGGACGACACCCTTGGGCTCACCGGTGGTGCCCGAGGTGTAGACGACCGTCAGCGGGTCCTCGGGGCGTGCGGCGTCCAGGGTCTTCTCGAACCGCTCCGGCACCGGCTCCCTGCCCAGGGCGGCATAGGGGAAGTGGCCGCCCTCCTCGCCGGCTTCCACCACGACGATCCGGTCCAGCGGCACATCGCCTTCCGCCAACAGCGGCTCCCAGAGCGCCACTTGAGCGGACCCCTCGACGACGGCAACCCGGGCCCGGCAGTTGCGGGCGATGTGGGCGACCTGCTCGGGGGCCGAGGTGCCGTAGACGGTGACGGGTACGGCACCCAGGCGTACCAACGCCAGGTCGGAGAGCCAGTGTTCGGGCCGGTTGGCCATCATGAGCAGCACGTGGTCGCCGCGGCCAACTCCGAGTGCCGCGTAGCCCGCCGCGAGGCGGGTGGTGTGGTCCCTGGCCTGCGCCCAGGTCAGCGTGACCCAGCCGTTCTCGTCCGGTCCGGTGTCGTACGGGCCGGTGTCGTCCAGCCCCGTACCGCCCGGCGCCTGCCAGGAGAGGGCGGGCAGTCGGGCGTACAGACGCGCGTTGCGTTCCAGCAGCAGCGGCAGGGTCTGTTCGGCGGGGGGTCGTGCCGGGAGTTCGGTTGTCACAGCCACTCCTTGACGCGCTCCAGCAGACGGGCGGGTTCGGTTCGCACGGGCGTCACACTTACCTACTGAGCGTTCGCTAAGACAGTAGAAGTAGTGGAGGGAACGGTCAACGCCTCGGGACTGACCACCCTTGATACACGCTCGACCTCTTCCACTGATCGATCGATAAGCGGCCATTTCCCGCGCAGGGCATCCCGCCGACATACGATGTCACTCGCCACCGAGCCATCCGAGGAGCGCAGTTGAGCAGCGAACCGAGCCGGGCCGCCGTCGCCCCCGCGCAGCACTGGCGCTCGTACGGTCCGCTCGATCTGCACCCCATCCTCCTGCACACCATGGAGGCCTTCAACGAGCATGGCTACCACGGCACTTCGGTGCGGGACATCGCCTCCCGGGTCGGCGTCACCGTGCCCGCGCTGTACTACCACTACGAGAACAAACAAGCCCTGCTCGCCACACTGCTGGAGACGTCCATGAGGGACGTCCTGGACCGCTGCCGGGCCGCGGCGGCCGAAGCGGGCGACGATCCACTGCCACGCTTCTGCGGCATGGTGGAGTCGATCGTGCTCTACATGGCCAACCGCAAGGGCATGGCCTTCCTGGACACGGAGATCCGCAGCCTGGAGCCCGAGAACCGCGCGCGCTATGTGGCGCTGCGCGACTATCTGCAGCACATGCTGCTGGACACCGTCCGGGCCGGCATCCGCGAGGGCGCGTTCACCACACCGATCCCGGCGGACGCGGTGCGGGCGATCCTCATCATGTGCCAGGGCGTGGCCAACTGGTATCGCGCGGACGGCCCCTTGACCGCCGAGGAGGTCGCCGAGCGGCACGTCCTGCTCAGCCTCGGCACGGTGGGGTACGCGGGGCCGCGCACCGAGGGCTGAGCCCAAGGGCTGAGAGCCGAGGGCTGAGGGCTGGGCTTTACGGGTCGAGCGTCGCGCGTCGCGCGTCGATGAACGGCTCGGCCGTCACACCGGCGGGTGGGTGGCGGCGCGGGTCAGCGAGACCGCGGTCCGCACGGCGCTGGCGACGGCCTCGTCCGGTGCGAGCCCGCACAGGTCCGTGAGTACGAAGAGGGCTTCGGCGCTCACCACGACCGCCAGACCGCGCTTGAGCTGAGCGAACGCCTCCGGGTCGGCCGCACCGAGCGTGTCCTCCAGTGGGAGGAGCGCCTGGTCGATGAGCCCGAAGCGGATGCCGGGGCGGGCGGCCACCGCCTCGGGGCGGGTGACGGTGGCCGCGATCATCGCACGCACCGAACCCTGCCGGGCGAGGATGCCGCGGAGCAGATAGTCGCAGGCGAACGCGATGCGCTCGACGGGATCGGTGGAGCCCGCCACCGGGGCGAGCGCCTCCTCGGGAGGCGGCCAGGCACCGGCCAACGCCTCACTGATCAGCGAGGGAAGGTCGGGGAAGTACCGGTAGGCGGTGGCCTCGGAGACGAGGGCGGCGCGGGCGATCGCGGGCATGGTCACCTCGGAGCCCGCGTCGATCAACTCCCGTGCGGCCGACAGGATCGCCGTCCGCGTGCGCTGCTTCTGGTTGGTGCGGCCCGCACCGGCCTGGGTCGCCATCCCCGCGCTCCTTCTTCTCTCGTCGGCACTCGCACACCGTCACGGTCACGGTCACGGTCACGGTCACGGTCACGGTCACGGTCACTCACACGATAACAGCGGGTTCTCGATATGAGAGTTCACTTGCATGACGATACTCGACCTCCGTAAGCTCCTGAGAGTCGGCTCTCATGAAGAGAGCGCACACTTGAGGAGCACCACATGGCCGCCACCACCCACACGCTCAAGCTCGACCGGGGCACCGTCGACGTCACCGTCGACCTGCAGGGACAGGAGGGGCGCCCCTTCCTGCTGCTGCACGGGGGCGGCGGTCCGCAGACCGTCACCCCCTTCGCCGGCTTCCTGGCCGGGCAGCGGCCCGCGAGGGTGTTCACGCCTTTCCACCCCGGCTTCGGCGGCACGGTCCGCCCCGAGTGGCTGGCCGATGTCCCGACCCTGGCCCAGGTCTACGCCCAGCTGCTTGAGGAGCTGGACCTGCGGGACGTGGCCGTGGTGGGCAACTCCATCGGCGGCTGGATCGCCGCCGAACTGGCGGCCCTGGGCAGCGGCCGGATCAGCAGCGTCACCCTCGTCAACGCGGTCGGCGTACGCGTCGAGGGTCACCCGATAGCCGACACGTTCTCGCTCACGCCGCCCGAGTTGGCCCGCCTCTCGTTCCACGACCTCTCGAAGTTCCGCTTCGACCCGAACGCCCTCTCCGACGAGCAGCGCGCGGTCATGGGGGCCAACCGTGCCGCGCTCCAGGTCTACTCGGGCCCGCACGACATGGCCGACCCCACACTGACCGACCGCCTGGCCAGCATCGGCCACCCCACCCTGGTCGCCTGGGGTGCGAGCGACCAGGTCGTGGACTCCGCCTACGGACGCGCGTACGCGCAGGCCATCCCCGGCGCGGAGTTCCGCCTGCTGGAGGGCACGGGCCACATGCCCCAGTCCGAGACGCCGGAACAACTCCTGCCGGTGGTCTGGGACTTCGCGACCTCCCACACCGCGGACCGCACACACAACTGACCGGACGCCCCTCGGCGGCGAGGGACACGCTCAGGTCGTGTCGGCCCGCTGGATGCTGTCGCCGCTGTTGCCGATCGCGATGTACTGGCCGATGCGCCGGAAGTCGTTCATCACGCCGAACATGCTCTTGTCGGACGGCAGGAGCGCCCGGACGGCAGCGTCGTTGGGCAACCGGGCCAGCAGCATCTCCTTGTAGGCGTTGTAGACCCGCGCGGTGTAGTTGGGCTCCTTCGCCGCGTTCATCCGGTAGTCGTTGGTGAGCGCGATGGAGGCCAGGTCCATCAGATAGCAGTCGATCAGGTCCGTGACGTCCTGGGCCCGGGCCCCGTCCTCCCCGAGGCGGGCGTCCTCCGCCAGGACACCGGCCATCTTCAGGACGATGTCACGGTAGATCCGGTGCCGGGTGCTGCTGGGATAGGCGGCCATGATGTGGTCGGCCTGCCCCGCGCCCACGGTGCTCATGGTGCGCGGTGTCGCCAGATCGCCCAGGCCCGGTACCGCCAGCGGGACGTCCTGGAACATCTCCTCCTCGTCGGGGATGTCCCGGTTCCGGGAGGCGAGGGGGTGCAGGCCGATCTCGTGGGCCAGCATCCCCATGATGTGGCCGATGCCGTACTTCTCGAAGTAGTAGCTGGCCAGGTTGATGTCGACACCGGCGTCACCGCGGTCCGTCACGTCGGCCGGGGTCTCCGTCGTCCGCACATGCAGGGTGACCCGGACGCGACGGTCACCGACGTACTCCTTGATGGTGTCGTGCTTCCGGAGCAGATCGATGATGCGGACGGCCTTGTCGCGGTACGCCTCGTTCGTGTGCTTCAGGTTGGTGAACTCGAAGTTCCCCGAGGAGAAGGGGGCGTAGAGCGGCGCTGGTTGGACGGCTGCTTGGCCGGCCGCCGTGTTCGGGTCCTGCTGCATACGGGCCGGGACTTCGGTGCCGTCCGCGTGGTCGGTGCCGTCGGCCGGGCGGGGCAGGGAGACCGGGTCCACCCAGACCGCCTCGCGGAGGATCCCGTCGACCCCCTTGCGGGCCTCGTCCCAGGTCTGCGCGATGTCCGGCTCGCCCGGCTGAGTCCGCTCGGGCTCGGACGGCACGTCTCCGACCAGCGCGCCGAGCAGGGCCAGGTGACGTCCGCGGAGCCCGCCCGCAGCGAGCGAGGAGTCCTCGGGAGCAGCGTTCAGGTCACCCAGCAGACTGCCCGCGATGTGCGGGCGGTGCGGGGAATCCGCATCCCGGTACTCGTCCCGCAGACCGAGCTGATGGGTCAGCTCATGCACCATCTGTACGGGGTCGGCATCCGCCCACCACGTGACCTGATCCATCGCCTGGTCCCGGCCCGTCAAGTCCACGCTCAGGTGCGGGGACTCGGAAGCGTCGACCAGTTCGACGGTCACGTGCAGCAGGTCGCCGTTCGGGAGCCGATGACCGGGCTCGTTGAGGAACTCGTGCACTCCGGCGGAGAGTTGCTCGAAGGCGTGCGCCGCCTCCGCGTCCGTACCGCGCATCCGGATGCGAACCGTGAGGTCCGTGACCTGCTCTCCCTGGTACGAGAGCCGCCGGGCGTCGAAGCCCGACCGCACCACGAAGCGGGGGCGGCTGTCACGCGGGCCCACCATCTTCGGTGTACCGGCCAGGGCTTGTTCGATGCTCTCGCTGATCCCCTGCGCAGTGTCGGTGACCTGCCGGGTGTCGGTGACCTGCGGGAGCCGGGGGCGGGCCTCGCCCGTAGGGAGGGGCTGCTGGATGCTGTCTCCGCGGTTGTTGGTCGCGAGGTTGGCGGCCAGTGTGGCGAAGTCCCGTACGACACCGAACATCCCCTTGTCGGCGGGGAGCAGGCCACGGGCGGGACTGTCGGCGGCCATGCGTGCGGCGAACAGCGCCTTGTAGGCGTTGTAGACCTTGGCCGTGTTGCCGGGTTCCTTGGCCGCGTTCATCCGGTAGTCGCTGGTGATCGCGATAGACGCGAGGTCCATGAGGTAGGTGTCGATCAGGTCGGTGACGTCCTTGGCCTTGGCTCCCTCCACGCCGGCCTGCGCGGCCTCGGCCAGCATGTCGGCCATCTTCAGCACGATGTCGCGATAGATCCCGTGCCGGGTGCTGCTGGGGAACGCGGCCATGATGTGGTCGGCCTGGCCCGCGCTGTCGGTGTTCATCGTGCGCGGGGTCCGCAGGTCGCCCAGGCCCGGCACGGGCAGGGGGATGCCTCGGAACATCGACTCCTCGTCGGGGATGTCCCCGTTCCGCGAGGCGAGCGGGTGCAGGCCGATCTCGTGGGCCAGCATCCCCATGATGTAGCCGATGTCGTACTTCTCGAAGTAGTAGCTCGCGAGGTTGATCTGGACACCGGCGTCACCCAGGTCGCGTACGTCCGCCGGGGTCTCGGTCGTCCGCACGTGCAAGGTGATCCGGACGGGACGGTCGCCGACGTACGCGCTGATCGCCGGGTGCTCCCGCAGCAGTTCGATGATGCGGACGGCCTTGTCCCGGTACTTCTCCTCCGTGTGCTTGAGGTTGGTGAACTCGAACTTCCCCGACCTGAAGGGGGTGAGGGTCGGTTCGGTGGGGGTGGCGGGCGTGGGGGCCGGGGTTGAGGTCGGGGTCTCGCCGGTGCCCGTGTTGGTGCCGGTGTCGGACTGGGGCAGCCTTGGACGTGCTTCTCCGGGATTGGCTCCCGGGGTGGATTCCACGGTCGGTTCCGCGGTCGGTTCCGGAGCAACGGGCCGCTGGATGCTGTCACCGCGATTGTTGGTTCCCACGCTGGTGGCGAGCGCGGCGAAGTCACCCAGCACACCGAACCGGCCCTTGTCCCCCGGCAGCAAGGCCCGTACGGGACTGTCATCAGCGAGTTGCTGAGCGAACTGGCTCTTGTACGCGTTGTAGACCCGCGCCGTATACGCCGGATCCCGCACCGCCCGCGCCCGATGGTCGTTCGTGACCGCGATCGAGGCCAGATCCATCAGGTAGGTGTCGATGAGGTCGGTGACGTCCTTCGGCTTCGCACCCGCCACACCCACCCGAGCGTGCTGGGCCAGCACCTCCGCCATCTCCACCACGATGTCGCGATAGATCCCATGCCGGATGGTGTGCGGGAACGCGGCCATGACGTGGTCCGCCTGACCCGCACCCTCCGTGTTCATGAAACGCGGTGTGCTCAGAGTCTCCAGCCCCGGGACCAGCAAGGGCATGCCCTGATACAGCTCCTCCTCCTCGGGAATCTTCGAATTACTCGAAGCGAGGGGGTGCAGGCCGATCTCATGGGACAACATCCCCATGATGTAACCGATGTCGTACTTCTCGAAGTAATAACTCGCCAGGTTGATCTCGACACCGGCATCACCCAGGTCACGTACATCGGCGGGCGTTTCCGTCGTCCGCACATGCAAGGTAATCCGCACAGGACGACCGTTGACGAAACTCTTGATCGTGCCGTGCTCATCCAGCAACTCGACGATCCGAACCGCCTTGTCGACGTACCGGTCCGTCTGATTCAAGTTCGTGAACTCGAAGTTGCCCAGCTTGAACGGGCGGAGGACCGGCTCCGGCGCGGTCGGCGCCGCGTTCGAGTCCTGCAGCGTACGAGCCGGGACGTCGGTGACCGCGGTGTCACCGGTGGCGCTGGTGGACGGTTGGGGCAGGGAGACCGGGTCGACCCAGATCGCTTCGCGACGGACCTTCGTGGCGTCCTCGCGCACCTTGCGCCAGGTCTGCTCGGTGTCCTCCTGTGCGCCTTGCTCCGACGTCCCCGGGGTCACATCGCCGATCAGGGCACCCATCAGCGCCAGGTGTCGCCCACGGAGCCCACCGGCGGCCAGCGAGGAGTCCTCAGGAGCGGCGTTCAGGTCACCCAGCAGACTGCCCAAGATGTGCGGACGATGCGGGGCGTCCGCGTCCCGGTACTCGTCACGCAGACCGAGCTGATGGGTCAGCTCGTGCACCAGCTGGATGGGGTCGGCATCCGCCCACCAGGTGACCTGATCCATCGCTTGGTCCCGGCCCACCAGGTCCACGGTCAGATGCGGGGACTGTGAGGGATCGACCAGCTCGACGGTTACGTGCAGGAGGTCGCCGTTGGGGAGGCGGTGACCGGGGTTGTTCAGGAACTCATGCACACCTTCGCTGAGTTGCGCGAAGACGTTGGCGTGGACGTTCTGCCCGTCCGTGCCGCCGCGCATCGCGATACGGACCGTGAGGTCGGTGACCGGATCGCTGTCGTAGGTGAACCGCCGTGCGTCGAAATCGGAACGCACCACGAAACGGGGCCGCTTGTCCCGCGGCCGACTGGGACGCGGTCCCTTCGCTGACGTGGTGTCGGACGGCCCGCTCCGCGACCCGGACTCCGACTTGGTATCGCCCGGCGAAAGCCGCGGGCGCGTTTCGCCGGTCTCGGTGTTGCTCGGTGCCGGAGTGGCGGTCTGGATGCTGTCGCCCTGGTTGTTGAAGGCGACGCTGCTGCCCAGACCCAGGAAGTTGCTCGTGACGTTGTACCAGCTCTTGTCGGCCGGAAGCAGACTCCGTACGGGGCTGTCCTGCGCGAGCTGCGCGGCGAACTGTTCCTTGTAGGCGTTGTACACCTTCGCCGTGTAACGGGGCTCCCAGGCCGCGTCCTTGCGCTTGTCGTTGGTGAGCGCGATCGTGGCCAGGTCCATCAGGTAGGTGTCGATCAGGTCAGTGACATCCTTCGCCTTGGCACCCTCCTCACCTGTCCGCGCCTCCTCCGCCAGGTCATTGGCCATACCGAGCACGATGTTCCGGTAGATCTTGTGCCGGGTGCTGCTGGGGAAGGCGGCCATGATGTGGTCGGCCTGACCCGAGCCGACCGTGTTCATGGTGCGCGGCGGAGTCAGGTGCGCCAGCCCCGGAACGGTCAAGGGCACCCCGGCGAACATCGATTCCTCATCAGGGATGTTCGTGTCCTGCGAGGCGAGCGGGTGGAGACCGATCTCATGGGCCAGCATCCCCATGACGTAACCGATGTCGTACTTCTCGAAGTAGTAACTCGCGAGATTGATGTCAACGCCTGCGTCACCGCGGTCCGTCACATCGGCCGGGGTCTCCGTCGTGCGCAGGTGGAGGGTGATCCGGACCGGGCGGCCGTTGACGTAGCTGCGGATCGTGTCGTGCTTGCGAAGCAGCTCGATGATCCGGACCGCCTTGTCGCGGTACGCCTCGTTCGTGTGCTTGAGGTTGGTGAACTCGAAGTTCCCCGACTTGAACGGGGTGAGCGTCGGCTCGACGGCGGTGGCGGGCGTCGGGGCAGTGGTCGCGCCGGTGCCCGTGTCCGTGTCGGTGTCGGACTGGGGCAGCCTGGGACGCGCCTCGCCAGGATTGGCTCCCGGGGTGGGTTCCGCGGCCGGTTCCACGGTCGGCTCCGGAGCAACAGGCCGTTGGATGCTGTCGCCACTGTTGTTGGTCCCCACACGGGTGGCGAGCGCCGCGAAGTCACCCAGCACACCGAACCGGCCCTTTTCCCCCGGCAACAGGGCCCGTACGGGACTGTCGTCAGCGAGTTGCTCGGCGAACTGGCTCTTGTACGCGTTGTAGACCCGCGCCGTGTACGCGGGGTCCCTCATTGCCCGCGCCCGATGGTCGTTCGTGACCGCGATGGAGGCGAGGTCCATCAAGTAGGTGTCGATGAGGTCCGTGACGTCCTTGGACTTCGCACCCGCCACACCGACCCGAGCGTGCTGGGCGAGTACTTCGGCCATCTCCAGCACGATGTCGCGATAGATGCCATGCCGGATGGTGTGCGGGAACGCGGCCATGACGTGGTCCGCCTGACCGGCGCCCTCAGTGTTCATGAATCGGGGGGTGCTCAGGGTCTCCAGCCCGGGGACCAGCAGGGGCATGCCCTGATACAGCTCCTCCTCCTCAGGAATCTTCGAATTACTGGAGGCGAGAGGATGGAGGCCTATCTCATGGGACAGCATCCCCATGATGTAACCGATGTCGTACTTCTCGAAGTAATAACTCGCCAGGTTGATCTCAACACCGGCATCACCCAAGTCACGTACATCGGCGGGCGTTTCCGTCGTCCGCACATGCAAGGTAATCCGCACAGGACGACCGTTAACGAAACTCTTGATCGTGCCGTGCTCATCCAGCAACTCGACGATCCGCACCGCCTTGTCCACGTAACGGTCCGTCTGATTCAAATTCGTGAACTCGAAATTCCCCAACTTGAACGCAGTGAGCACCGGCTCGACAGCCGTAACCGTAGCCGGCGTCGGGGCCGGAGTCGCGTCGGTGTCGGACTGGGGCAGCCTCGGACGCGCCTCGCCGGGATTGGCCCCCGGGGTAGATTCCGCAGCCGGTTCCGGAGCAACGGGCCGCTGGATGCTGTCACCGCGATTGTTGGTTCCCACGCTGGTGGCAAGCGCGGCGAAGTCACCCAGCACACCGAACCGACCCTTGTCCCCCGGCAGCAAAGCACGTACGGGACTGTCATCAGCAAGTTGCTGAGCAAACTGCCCCTTGTACGCGTTGTAGACCCGCGCCGTATACGCCGGATCCCGCACCGCCCGCGCCCGATGATCGTTCGTGACCGCGATCGAAGCCAGATCCATCAGATAGGTGTCGATCAGGTCCGTGACGTCCTTGGACTTCGCACCCGCCACACCCACCCGGGCATGCTGGGCGAGCACCTCCGCCATCTCCACCACGATGTCGCGATAGATGCCATGCCGAATCGTGTGCGGGAACGCCGCCATGACGTGATCCGCCTGACCCGCACCCTCGGTATTCATGAAACGCGGTGTCGACAAGGTCTCCAGCCCCGGGACCAACAGGGGCATGCCCTGATACAGCTCCTCCTCCTCGGGAATCTTCGTGTTGCTCGAAGCGAGGGGGTGCAGGCCGATCTCATGGGACAACATGCCCATGATGTAACCGATGTCGTACTTCTCGAAGTAATAACTCGCCAGGTTGATCTCAACACCGGCATCACCCAAGTCACGTACATCGGCGGGCGTTTCCGTCGTCCGCACGTGCAGGGTGATACGGACGGGACGGCCGCTGACGAAACTCTTGATCGTGCCGTGCTCGTCCAGCAACTCGACGATCCGCACCGCCTTATCGACGTACCTGTCCGTCTGATTCAAGTTCGTGAACTCGAAGTTGCCCAGCTTGAACGGGCGGAGGACCGGCTCCGGCGCGGTGGGCGCCGCGGTCGGGTCCTGGGGCGTACGAGCCGGGACGTCGGTGGCCGTCGTGCCGTCGGCGGACCGGGGCAGGGAGACCGGGTCCACCCAGACCGCTTCACGACGGACCTTCGTGGCGTTCTCCCGGACCTTGTCCCACGTCTGCTCGGTGTCCTCCTGCGCGCCTTGCTCCGTGGGCCGTGGGGTCACGTCTCCGATCAGCGCGCCGAGCAGGGCCAGGTGCCGCCCGCGCAGCCCGCCGGCGGCCAGCGAGGAGTCCTCGGGGGCCGCGTTCAGGTCACCCAGCAGACTGCCCAGGATGTGCGGGCGGTGCTGGGAATCCGCATCCCGGTACTCGTCCCGCAGGCCGAGCTGGTGAGTCAGTTCGTGCACCAGCTGAATGGGGTCAGCATCCGCCCACCAGGTGACCTGATCCATCGCCTGATCCCGGCCCGCCAAGTCCACGGTCAGGTGCGGGGACTCGGAGGGGTCGACCAGTTCGACGGTCACGTGCAGCAGGTCGCCGTTGGGCAGCCGGTGGCCGGGGTGGTTCAGGAACTCGCTCACGCCCGCACTGAGTTGGCCGAACACCCGTGGTGTCTGATCCGCCGCTCCGCGCATGGCGATACGCACGGTGAGGTCGGTGACCGAATCGCCGTCGTAGGTGAACCGCCGCGCGTCGAAGCCCGATCGCACCACGAATCGCGGCCTGCTGTCGCGCGAGCCTCGCAACTGCGGCGTGGTGACGGGAGCTTGATCGATGCTCTCCTCGGCCTGTTGCGCGTTGTCGGCGGCTTGCGGGAGCCGGGGGCGGGCCTCATCCGTGGGCGGAGACGCGAGCGTCGGCGTAGGCGCGGGCGGCTGGATGCTGTCGCCGCGATTGTTGGTGACCACACTGGCGGTCAGCGTCGCGAAGTTCCGCACGACACCGAACATCCCCTTGTCGGCGGGCAACAGGGCTCGGGCCGGGCTGTTCGCGGCCATGTGCGCGGCGAGCAGCCTCTTGTACTCGTTGTAGACCTTGGCCGTGTTGCCCGGTTCCGTCGCGGCTCTCAGCCGGTGGTCGCTGGTGATCGCGATGGAGGCCAGGTCCATGAGATAGGAGTCCATCAGGTCCGTGGCGTCCTGGAGCTTGGCTCCCGGCACCTGCGCCTGTGCGAACTCCGCCATCATCTCCGCCATCTTCACCACGATGTCGCGGTAGATCCCATGCCTGGTGCTGCTGGGATAGGCGGCCATGATGTGGTCGGCCTGACCCGAGCCGACCGTGTTCATGGTGCGCGGCGGCGTCAGATCCGACAGCCCCGGAACGGCCAAGGGCACCCCGGCGAACATCTCCTCCTCGTCAGGGATGTTCGTGTCACGGGACGCCAGAGGGTGCAGGCCGATCTCATGGGCCAGCATCCCCATGACGTAACCGATGTCGTACTTCTCGAAGTAGTAACTGGCCAGGTTGATCTGAACGCCGTCGTCGCCCAGGTCACGTACATCCGCCGGAGGCTCGGTCGTCCGTACGTGCAAGGTGATACGGACGGGACGGCCGCTGACGTACGCACTGATCCTCGGATGGTCCCGCAGCAGTTCGATGACCCGGGTCGCCTTGGTCCGGTACCGCTCGTCCGAACTCTTCAGATTGGTGAACTCGAAGTTCTCCATCACGAAGGGCCCGGGGGCGGGCGCGGCAGCGGTGTCAGGTGTCGTGTTCGCGTTCTGCAGCATGTGTGCCGGGACGCCGGTGGACGCGGTGTTCTCGGTACCGTCCGTCGGCTTCGGCAGAGACACCGGGTCGACCCAGATCGCTTCGCGAAGAACCTTCTTGGCGTCCTCGCGCACCTTCTGCCAGGTCTGCTCGGTGTCCTGCTGTGCGCCTTGCTCCGAGGGCCGCGGAGTCACGTCCCCGATCAGCGCACCCAACAGCGCCAGGTGCCGTCCGCGGAGCCCACCGGCGGCCAGCGAGGAGTCCTCGGGGGCCGCGTTCAGGTCACCCAGCAGACTGCCCAGGATGTGCGGGCGGTGCGGGGCGTCCGCGTCCCGGTACTCATCGCGCAGACCGAGCTGATGGGTCAGCTCGTGCACCAGCTGGATGGGGGCCGCATCCGCCCACCAGGTCTTCTGATCCATCACCTGGTCCCGGCCGGTCAAGTCCACGGTCAGGTGCGGTGACTGCGACGGATCGACGAGTTCGACGGTTACGTGCAGGAGGTCGCCGTTGGGGAGGCGGTGACCGGGGTTGTTCAGGAACTCGTGCACGCCTTCGCTGAGTTGCGCGAAGACGTTGGCGTGGGCGTGGGCGTTCTGCCCGTCCGTGCCGCCGCGCATGGCGATACGGACCGTGAGGTCGGTGACCGGATCGCCGTCGTAGGTGAACCGCCGCGCGTCGAAGCCCGACCGCACCACGAAACGGGGGCGCTTGTCCCGCGCCCTTCCTGGACGCGGTGAGCCGGCCGGTCCGGTGTGCGGTGCCGCATGCGTGCCGGTTCCGGTCAGCCGCGGAGGCGTCTCGCCTGTGTCGGTGGTGCTCGGTGCCGGCGTGGCGGTCTGGATGCTGTCGCCCTGGTTGTTGAAGGCGACACTGCTGCCCAGACCCAGGAAGTTGCTCGTGACGTTGTACCAGCTCTTGTCGGCCGGAAGCAGACTCCGTACGGGACTGTCCTGCGCGAGCTGCGCGGCGAACTGCTCCTTGTAGGCGTTGTACACCTTCGCCGTGTAACGCGGCTCCCAGGCCGCGTCCTTGCGCTTGTCGTTGGTGAGCGCGATCGTGGCCAGGTCCATCAGGTACGTGTCGATCAGGTCAGTGACATCCTTCGCCTTGGCACCCTCCTCACCTGTCCGCGCCTCCTCCGCCAGGTCACTGGCCATACCGAGCACGATGTCCCGATAGATCTTGTGCCGGGTGCTGCTCGGGAAGGCGGCCATGATGTGGTCCGCCTGACCCGCACCTTCCGTACTCATCGTGCGCGGCGTCTTCAGATCGGTCAGGCCCGGAACGGCCAGCGGCACTCCCGCGAACATCGACTCCTCGTCGGGGATGTTCGTGTCCCGGGACGCGAGGGGGTGCAGGCCGATCTCATGGGCCAGCATGCCCATGATGTAACCGATGTCGTACTTCTCGAAGTAGTAACTCGCGAGATTGATGTCGACGCCTGCGTCACCGCGGTCCGTCACATCGGCCGGGGTCTCCGTCGTCCGCAGGTGGAGAGTGATCCGGACCGGACGGCCCCCGACATAGGTGCGGATCGTGTCGTGCTTGCGAAGCAGCTCGATGATCCGGACCGCCTTGTCGCGGTAACCCTCGTTCGTGTGCTTCAGGTTGGTGAACTCGAAGTTCCCCGACTTGAACGGGGTGAGCGTCGGCTCGACAGCGGTAGCGGGTGTCGTGGCCGACGTCGGGGCCGGAGTCGCGTCGGTGTCGGACTGGGGCAGCCTCGGACGCGCCTCGCCGGGATTGACCCCCGGGGCGGATTCCACAGCCGGTTCCGGAGCAACAGGCCGCTGGATGCTGTCACCGCGATTGTTGGTTCCCACGCTGGTGGCAAGCGCGGCGAAGTCACCCAGCACACCGAACCGGCCCTTGTCCCCGGGCAGCAAGGCCCGTACGGGACTGTCATCAGCAAGTTGCTCGGCGAACTGACTCTTGTACGCGTTGTAGACCCGCGCCGTATACGCCGGATCCCGCACCGCCCGCGCCCGATGATCGTTCGTGACCGCGATGGAGGCGAGGTCCATCAAGTAGGTGTCGATGAGGTCGGTGACGTCCTTCGGCTTCGCACCCGCGACACCCACCCGGGCGTGCTGGGCGAGCACCTCCGCCATCTCCAGCACGATGTCGCGATAGATCCCATGCCGGATGGTGTGCGGGAACGCGGCCATGACGTGGTCCGCCTGACCCGCACCCTCAGTGTTCATGAAACGCGGGGTGCTCAGAGTCTCCAGCCCCGGCACCAGCAAGGGCATGCCCTGATACAGCTCCTCCTCCTCAGGAATCTTCGAATTGCTCGAAGCGAGGGGGTGCAGGCCGATCTCATGGGACAACATCCCCATGATGTAGCCGATGTCGTACTTCTCGAAGTAGTAGCTGGCGAGGTTGATCTCGACACCGGCGTCACCCAGGTCACGTACATCGGCGGGCGTTTCCGTCGTCCGCACATGCAAGGTAATCCGCACAGGACGACCGTTGACGAAACTCTTGATCGTGCCGTGCTCATCCAGCAACTCGACGATCCGAACCGCCTTGTCCACGTACCGGTCCGTCTGATTCAAATTCGTGAACTCGAAATTCCCCAACTTGAACGCAGTGAGCGTCGGCTCGACAGCGGTAGCGGGTGTCGTGGCCGACGTCGGGGCCGGAGTCGCGTCGGTGTCGGACTGGGGCAGCCTCGGACGCGCCTCGCCGGGATTGACCCCCGGGGCGGATTCCACAGCCGGTTCCGGAGCAACAGGCCGCTGGATGCTGTCACCGCGATTGTTGGTTCCCACGCTGGTCGCAAGCGCGGCGAAGTCACCCAGCACACCGAACCGGCCCTTGTCCCCGGGCAGCAAGGCCCGTACGGGACTGTCATCAGCAAGTTGCTCGGCGAA
>NZ_JBHXTO010000182.1:0-15945 GCF_042677425.1 Streptomyces sp. NPDC127119
GTCGCGCAGTTCCCCGCGCCCCTTAAGGGCGAAAAACAGGGGCGCAGCCCCGTTTTTAGGGGCGCGGGGAACTGCGCGACCAGCCACGACGGCGCCGCAGACGAACACAACCGACCCGCGGCACGCACCGAGTACCGCTGAGTGGTACGCACCCCTTGCCCCCGGCGGGGCGGAACCCCGACGCTGACGGGCGACCGGTCCCCGTCCCCACGAGGAGCCAACGATGGGTCGCCGCCCCGCCCCCGCCCTGCTCGACATCCTGCGCGGCGAGGGCGTGGACCGCGTCTTCGGAAACCCCGGCACCACCGAACTGCCGTTCCTGGCAGCCCTCGCGGACGCCGAGCAGGCACCCGAGTACGTCCTCGGCGTCCACGAGGGCGCGGTCGTCTCCATGGCGGACGGCTACGCCCGCGCCACCGGCAGGACCGCCTTCGTCAGCCTCCACATCGCGGCCGGCCTCGCCAACGGACTCATCGGCCTGCTCAACGCCCGCCGCTCACGCACCCCGCTCGTCGTGATGGCCGGACAGCAGGACCGCCGCCACCTCCAGCAGGACCCCATGCTCAGCGCCGACCTCGTCGCGCTCGCCGCACCGGCCGTGAAGGCCGCGTACGACATCCAGCACGCCCGCGACCTGCCGCTCGCGCTGTGCCGCGCCTTCGCGCTCGCCGCCAGGCCGCCCGCCGGACCCGTGCTCGTGTCCGTGCCCATGGACCTGCTGGCGGAGGACACCGAGGTCGAGGTACCCGCCCGTACGCCGGCACCCAGACCCGCGCCGGCCGGGGGACTCGACCGGGCCGCCGTCCTGCTCGGCGGCGGGGCACGGCCCGTGATCGTCGCGGGGGACGGCGTGGGCCGCGAGGACGCCACGGCCGCGCTCGTGCGCACCGCCGAGGCCTGCGGGGCACCCGTGCACCACCAGCCGATGGCCGACTTCCTGAACTTCCCGACCACCCACCCCCTGTACGCGGGGATGCTGCCGCCGCGCCACGACGCGATCCGGGCCGCGCTGGACCCGTACGACACCCTGTTCATCGTGGGGGCGCACGCCTTCACCCCGCATCACTACACCCCCGGCCCCGCGCTGCCGCCCGGGATCACCGTCGTCCAGCTCGACTCGGACCCGGACGAGATCGGCCGCAACTTCCCCGCCGACCACGGCCTCGTGGGCGCACTCGGGCCCTCCCTGGACCGGCTCGCCGAACTGCTGCCCGAGCGCATCCCCGCGCACACCGCGAAGACCAGAGTGCTGCGCGCCGGCGACCGGCACACGGCGGAGCGCGGCCGTACGGAGGCCGCCGCGCGCGCCGCGTACTCCCCGGCACCTCTGGCGCCCTGGGCCGCCGCCCACGCCGTGGCGCGCGGACTCCCGCCCGGCACGGCCGTCGTCGAAGAGGCCATCACCGTGGGCCTGTTGCTCCGCAGACTCGTCCACCTCGACCGGCCCGGCAGCTACACGCACACCGTCGGCGGCGGCCTCGGCTGGGGGATCGGCGCGGCGGTCGGCCGGGCCCTGGCCGAACCGGGCCGGCCCGTGGTCGCCGTCCTAGGTGACGGCTGCGCCCTCTTCGGCCTGCAGGGCCTGTGGAGCGCGGCACGGTACGCGGCCCCCGTGCTGTTCGTGGTGATGGGCAACGGCGCCTACCGCACCCTCCAGGACACCTACGAGGCGCGAGGCGGCACCGGGGTCTGCCCCGGCACCGAGCTGGGGCGGCTCGACTTCACCCAGGCGGCCCGCTTCTTCGGAGTCGACGCGGTGCGGGCGGGCAGCGCGGATCAGCTGCGCGAACTCGTCGCGGGAGCAAGTGAGTTGACGCGTCCGATGCTCGTCGACGTGCCCCTGCGCTAGCGGGCGACTCGCCGACGACTCAGGACGACTCACAGGGACCCGCCCCTTGTCACCCGGCTGCCGGGGCCCGACCATCGGTCCATGACGGACGGTCAGGTGCCGAAGTCGGTGCTCGCGCGCGGTGCGGCGCTGCTGCGCGCCTGCGGTGAGTCGGAGGGCTCGCAGAGCCTGGCCGAGCTGTCGCTGCGCACGGGGCTGCCCAAGCCGACCGCGCACCGGCTGCTGGCCGAACTGGTCGCGCTGGGGCTCATGGAACGCGCCCCGGACGGCCGCTACCGCATCGGTCTCACGCTCTTCGTCCTCGGCCAGTCGGCGCCGTCCGCGCGTGAACTGCGGGACGTGGCGCTGCCGTTCCTCGGCGACCTGTACGAGGCGACGGGCGAGAACGTGCACCTGGCCGTCCCCGACGGACCCGACACGCTCTTCCTGGAGAAGCTCACCGGCCGCCGCGCCACGCCGATCGTCTCGCGCACCGGGGGCCGGCTGCCCGCTCACTGCACCGCCACGGGGAAGGTCTTCCTGGCCCACGACCCCCGGCCGCCCGGCCCGTCCCTGGCGCGCCTCACCCCCCGCTCCCTGGTCCTGCCGGGGCAGCTCGCCCGCGATCTCGCACGCACCCGTGCACGCGGCTTCGGTGTCAATCTGGAGGAGGCCGAGGTCGGTGTCTCCGCCGTGGCGGCCCCGGTCTACGCCCGGGACGCCCGCCCCGTCGCCGCGCTCTCCGTGACCGGTGGCACCCGCCGCCTCGACGTGGACCGCGTCGGCGCCCGGGTGTGCGCGGCGGCCCGCGCCCTGACACGAGAGCTGTCCGCATGACGGACGGGGCGTGACGGACGGGGCGGGGTGGACGGAGCTGGGTGGACGGGGCCGTCAACTCCGTTGACGTCCGTGTCCGTTGCTCCGCGCGTCCGCCCCCGACTGCATCGCCGCCGCCAGCTCGTGCTCCGTGAGCCGCCCGCCGCTCACCTCCGCGGTGATCCGTCCCCGCACGAAGACCAGGACGCGGTCGCAGACCTCCGTCAGTTCGGCCAGGTCGGTCGACGCGACCAGGACGGCCGCACCGCCCGCCGCCAACTCGCCCACGATCGCATGCATTTCGGCCCGCACCCCCACGTCCACACCGCGCGTGGGATCGTCGAGAACGACGATACGAGGGTCCGTGGCCAGCCATTTGGCGAAGACGACCTTCTGCTGGTTGCCGCCCGACAACCGGGCCACCACGTCGTGCGGGCCGCCCCGCAGACGTAATCGACCGGTCAAGTCGAGGGTGCGGCGCACGAGTTCGGCACGGGACGGCATGACACCGCCCCGGCCGAGCGCCAGCCAGCTCACCGATGTGGTGTTCTCCCACACCGTACGGTCGGTCATCAGCCCGAACCGTTTCCGGTCGCTCGGCACGAACGCCACCCCCGCCCGGATCGCGTCGCGCAAGGAGCGCGGGAGCCCCCGGTCGCCGACGCCGACCCGGCCCGCCGAGATGGACGTACGCCCGCACACCACCGCCAACGCGTCCAGATGGCCCGCCCCTTGCAGCCCGGCCACGCCCACCACCTCGCCCGCGCGCACCGTGAACGTCACGTCCGTCAGCCGCCCCGGGACGCACACCTCGGAGAGCACGACCGGCGGCGGCCCGTCGGCCGGGGCGCGCTCGCGGCGTACCGGAGGCGGTGGCGCGGCGCCCAGCATCGCCTTCACCAGGTCCGATACGCCGATCTCCTCGCCCCGTACACCGGCCAGGGTGACCCGGCCGTCCCGCAGTACCGTCACGCGGTGGGCGAAGCGCATCACCTCCTCCAGGAAGTGGGTGACGTACAGGATCGCGATGCCCCGCTCCGTGAGGGTGCGCAGGACCTGTTCGAGGCGGTCCACGGCGGCGGCCGGCAGCGCGGAGGTGGGCTCGTCGAGGACCAGTACGCGCGGTCGGCGCAGCAGTGCGCGGGCGATCTCCGTCAACTGCTGATCGGCGAGCGGAAGGTCACCCAGCAGCGCGCCGGGATCGACGTCGAGCCCCAGCTCGGCGAGGACCGGCCGGGCCGCGCGGTCCATCGCGCCCCGGTCGAGCAGTCCGAAGCGGCGCGGCGGGCGGTGGGGGAAGAGGTTCTCGCGGACCGTGAGATCGGGAAAGAGGCTCAACTCCTGCGAGACGACGGCGATTCCGCCCTCCCTGGCCCGGTCGGCAAGCCGTACCGATCCCTCGTCCGGTGCCAGGGTCCCCGACAGGATGCGTACGAGGGTCGACTTGCCCGCGCCATTCTCCCCGACCAGCGCGTGCACCTCGCCGCCCCGCAGCCGGATGTCCGCCCCGTCCAGGGCCTTCACCCCGCCGTACGACTTGACGAGTGACCGCGCGTCCAGCATGTCCCCGCGACTCATCTCAGCGTGCGTCCTTCAACGGCTTGAGCTGTGCGTCCTGGTCGCCGAGCAGCTTGTCGATCACCGGCTCGTACCAGTCGTACGCGGCCTCCGGGGACTTCTGCCGCGCGGTGACCTCGGCGATGTTCGAGGAGTCCACGACACCGCCGGGGGACAGGAACCAGCCGTCGGGCAGCTTCCCGTCCCTCTCGCGCACGGACTCGATCAGGATCGCCGTGGAGAGATAGCCCTTGAGGAAGTGCTGCGGGTCGATGGTGACGAAGTTCGAGCCGTCCTTCACCGCGTCCAGGGTCTTGGGGTCGACGTCGAAACCGGCCGTCAGCCACTTCCCGCCCTTCTCCTTCTTGATCTTCGCGAGGTTGTAGCTGTCGGCGTCCCCGACCCCGAGGAAGGCGAGCGCCTTGGGGTGCGCGGCGACCTGCGAGGCCCAGGAACTGTGGTTCTGACCGGGATCGCTGTACGTCTGGAAGGGGCCGAGCACCTTCACCCCCGGCGCCTCCTTCTTGAACGTGTCGGCGATGCCCCTGGCGCGGTTGTCGAGCACCGGCGTCCCCGGATTGGGCACCCCGACGACGATCTCGCCCTTCGGGTCGTCGCCCAGCCGCTTCAGCGCCTCCTGGGCCATCAGCTCGCCGAGCGCGTAGTTGTCGTTGCCCACATAGAACGTGATCTTGCTGCCCTCGGTGGGGGAGGTGTCCAGGGCGACGAGCGGAATGCCCTGGTCGACGGCGCGGGCGGCGGGACGGGTGAAGATCGGCGGGTCCAGGTTCTCCAGGACGATGCCGTCCTTCGCGACGGCGGTGAGGTTCTGGAAGAGCTGGACCTCGGCCGGACCGTCCGTGTTGGGCGGCCCGACGGCCTTGAAGTTCACGTTGCCCGCGTGGTCGGCGGCGCTCTCCGCGCCGAGCACCATCTCGTGCGCGAAGTTGAGACTGATGTTGGCCACCGCGATGCCCATGTCGAGCTTCCCGCCGCTCCCGCCTCCGGAGTCGTCGTCGTTGCCGCATCCGGTGGCGCAGAGGAGCACCAGCGCGCCGAGGGCGCCGGACAGGGTACGGAATCGGGGGTGCATCAGGGCCTCCAGGTGCGGTGACGTCACTGTCTGCGGTTTTCTCGGCGGCGTCCCCTGCGGCGCAGGGCGCTGTCCGCCGCGACCGCGACGAGGATCACCGCGCCGGTCGCGAACGACGTCCAGTTGATGGGTACTTCGAAGAACACGAGGCCGGAGGCGACGACGGACAGGATCAGTGCGCCGGCCACCGCCCCGACGACCGAACCGCGTCCGCCCGCCAGCGGTGTGCCGCCGATGATGCACGCGGCGATGGCCTGCAGCTCGTACCCCTGGCCCAGCGTCGGGTCCCCTGCGCCGTAGTAGGCGAGCGCGAGCACCGACGCGCAGGCCGTGGTGAGCCCGGACAGCGCGAGGGCCTGAACGCGCGTACGCACGACGGGGATTCCGCTGAACGTGGCCGCGTCGGGATTGGACCCGATGGCCCGCACCCGCGACCCGAAACGGGTACGGGCGAGCACCACGGTCAGGACCGCCGTCACGGCGACCAGCACCCACAGCGCGAACGGCACACCGCCCACGTCGCCGCCCGCGAGCGTGAAGAACGAGTCGTCCAGCGGCAGATCGGTGATCTGCTTGCCGTCGGCGAGCGCGAGCCCGATGCCCCGGAACAGCATCAGGGTGCCCAGCGTGACGATGAACGAGGGCAGCGCCAGCAGGGTGGTGACCAGCGCGTTGAAGACGCCCAGCGCGGTCCCGGTCAGCAGCATCACCGGGACCGCCAGCCAGGGCTCCACGCCTTCCCGCACCAGCAGGGCGCCGACGACCAGGCACATCGCGTAACTGCCGCCGACCGACAGGTCGACCTCGCGCATGGCGAGCGCGAAGACCATGCCGCACGCCATCAGCGAGATGTAGACGGAGTTGTGCGCGGTGGTGAGCAGGTTGTCGCTGTCGAGGAAGTCGGGGTACGGGATGCCGATGCCGGCGATCAGAAGGGCGAGGACGATCAGGACGCCGAGTTCGTCGGGGAGCCACCGGGGCGTGAGGCGCGCCGCCCACGATCCGGCCGACGGCAGCCCGAACCGCCGTGCGCCTCCGCCCTGTTCGCGGGCGCGCTCGGCGTCGTCCACGGCACGGTCGGTCTCGGTCATCGGGCACGGCTCCGGAACGCTGGCGGCTGGGTCCGCCCGCAGCGTCGGCCCGTGGGGCGTACGCGGCAACAAGGACGTTCCGGCGAATGGAACAGCGCCCGGGCCCGTCGCCGTCCGCCGGGCCGGCCGGCCGTTCCGCAGACCGGAAACGCACCCTTGCCGCCTGCCTGACGGGTCATCACACTCACCGCATGGAGACGCGTACCGCCCTGGTGACCGGCGCGGCACAGGGCCTCGGGCAGGAGTTCGCCGTCGCACTCGCGGGACGCGGCTACCGGGTCGCGGGGCTCGACCTGGTTCCGCAGCGGGAGACGGCCGACCGCATTCTGGACTATGTGGAGCTGGTCGCCGACGTCACGGACGAGACGCAGATCGGCGCGGCCCTGGAACAGGTGCTGGAACAGTTCGGCACCCTGCACGTCCTGGTCAACAATGCGGGTGTCTACCCCGAGTGCGACTTCGAGGACATCACCCCCGAGGAGTGGCGGCGCGTGATGCGCGTCAACCTGGAGGCGCCGTTCCTGATGACCCGCGCGGTACTGCCGTACCTGAAGGCGGCGGGCTGGGGCCGCATCGTGAACATAACCTCGGCCGCAGTGCTCACCGCGCCGCCCACCATGGTGGCGTACACCGCCTCGAAGGCCGGACTGATCGGCTTCACCCGCGCGCTCGCCTCGGCGCTCGGACCGCACGACATCACCGTCAACGCGATCGCGCCGAGCATGGTCCGCACGGAGACCGCCGCGCGGACGGTCGGCGCGGACGGCGGGTTCGAGCACGTCCGCGCCCAACAGGCCGTCCCCAGGACCCAGGAGCCGTGCGACCTCGTCTCCACCCTGCTGTACGTGGTCGACGAGGGCAGCGGCTTCCTGACCGGCCAGACCCTCAACGTGGCAGGCGGTTCCGCCTACTTGTGAGACCTGCTTGTGAGACGCGGGCCGGGGCGGTTCAGGAGTTCCTGAGCCACTCCCGGACCTCCTCGTTCAGCGACCGCTGAAAGGTCGTCAGTAAGGCCTGCACCACGAGTGGTTGCATGTACGCCGACAGGTCCCGCACGGCCTCGACGGACTCGTGCTCGGACACCTCGTCCCGGAACAGCACGGAGAGTTCGTGGGCGGCGGCACGCGTGTGCTTCACCATGACGTTGCGCGCGGCGAGGATCGTCTCGTGCGCCATCGGTACGTCGAGCAGCTGGACGCCGAGCCGCAGCAGCCCGAGATCCACCCGGTACGTGTCCGGGCCCGCCGCCTCCCTCAGCACACCCATCGCGGCGAGCCGGTTCAGGTCCTCCTGCCCGAGCGGGCGCCCCGCCCGGCGCTCCAGCTCGACCCGGACCACCTCCTCCGCCGCGTCGGGCGCCCAGGAGGCCACCACGGCCCGGTGGATGGCCAGGTCCTGGGCGCTGAGGCCGTCCGGCAACTGCTGCAGATAGCGCTCGATCCCGGCCAGCGTCATCCCCTGCTGCTGCAGCTCCTCGATCAGCGCGAGCCGCGCCAGATGCTCCTGGCTGTAGTGCCCCACGCGACGCGGCCCGATCACGGGCGGCGGCAACAGCCCCTTGGTGCTGTAGAAACGCACCGTCCGCACGGTCACCCCCGCCCGCGCGGCCAGCTCGTCGACGGTGAGCGTCGGCTCCCCGATGTCCGTCGCCATACCTGCTCCTTCACGTACAACCCCCACCACCGGACACGGCAGCGGTGAAACAGTATTGCTGTCTCACCTGAGTTGTGAAAGAGACCCCGGACTTGGCCAAACGGTGAGTTCCGGTCAATAGTGGCGCAGATGTACGTTGCTGCGCCCGCATGATCGGGTAAGTCATGGCCATGGTCCCCGTGGCGTTGCCGCTGTTCGTCGTCGCCGTTGTGTTCTACCGCCGGGTACTGCCCCGAATACGACAGGCGGGCGACGCGGGCGTTGAGATACGCGACGAGGCAGGTGACGGGCCCGCCCCGGCGGAGGAGGACGCCGTGGCGCTCGCGGCCACCCGCGCCGAGGGCCACCGCGCCCGCGACGCCATCCTGGCCGAGGGCCGGGCCCGCCGGGCGGCCCACTGCGCCGCCGCCGAGACCCAGCTCCTCATCGCCGTCTCGGAACTGGCCTCGAACCTGGCAGCGGACGGCCCCCGCCCCGCAAGGCCCACGGGGAACGACGCCCCCGCCCACCCCACAACCCACACGGCCCCGGCGCAGCCGCGCCCGTAAGGTCCGCGGGGAACGGCTCCCGGCCACCCTCGGGCCTGCACGGCGCCAACGTCACAGGCCCGCGCCCCCTGGCCTGCCCCGGCGCAGCCGCGCCCGTAGGGGGCGCGGGGAACTGCGCGCTCAGCCACCCTCTGGCCTGCACGGCCCCACCGTCACAAGCCCGCACCCCCGGGCCCGCCTGAAGGGGCGCGGGGAACGGCGCGCCCGGCCACGACGCATCCCGCACGGCTCCACCGTCGTAGGCCCGCATCCCCTGGCCCACCCCGGCGCAGCCGCGCCCGTAGGGGGCGCGGGGAACTGCGCGGCCAGCCACCTCGCGACCCGCACAGTCCCACCGGCACAAGCAAGCCCCCCCCCCAGACCTGCCCCCGCCGGCGGAGCCGGACTGGCGGAGCCGGACTCAGTGGGCGTGGACGGAATTGGTGGCGGCGATCTTCTTCCAGGACTTCGGCCGCACAGGCGCCGTCGGCGCCGTCCCCGACCCCGCCGCCCCGGGCGCGATGGAAGCGGCCCGCGCAGCGGGCACCCCCGGCTTGGACGGCTGGTACAGCCACGTGTCGAACAGCCCCGCGAGCGGCTGCCCCGACACCGACTCGGCGTACCGCACGAAGTCACCGACGGTCGCGTTGCCGTAGGCGTACCGCGCGGGCCAGCCCTTCAGGACGGCGAAGAACGCCTCGTCCCCGACCTCGTTCCGCAGCGCCTGCAAGGCCAGCGCCCCGCGGTCGTACACCGCGATGTGGAACTGGTTCTCCGGCCCCGGGTCCCCGGGGGCGACGGTCCAGAACGGATCCTCCGCTGGCCGTGACGCGTACACGTAGTCCGCGATCTCCTGCGCCGTGCCCTCGCCCTCGTGCTCCGACCACAGCCACTGCGCGTACCGCGCGAAGCCCTCGTTGATCCAGATGTCCTTCCACCCGGCGACCGACACGGAGTCGCCGTACCACTGGTGGGCGAGTTCATGGACGACCACGGACACGTTCGTTCCGCTCGCGAACTGCCGCGGGCTGTAGAACGGCCGGGTCTGCGTCTCCAGCGCGTACCCGGTGTTCGTGTTGGGGACATATCCGCCCAGGGCGTTGAACGGATACGGGCCGAAGTACTCGGCCAGCCAGTCCGCGACCTCCCCGGTCCGCTCGATGCTCGCCCGCGCGGCCCCGTAGTTGTCGCCCAGGTCCTTGCTGTACGCGTTGACGATCGGGATGCCGCTCTCCGACGTGCCCGTGGTGACGTCGAACTTCCCGACGGCCAGCGTGGCGAGGTACGTGGCCTGCGGTTTGTTGGACCGCCAGTTGTAGCGCGTCCAGCCCGCCCGCGAACTCGTCGACTGCAGCGTGCCGTTGGAGATCGCCTGGGACCCGTCCGGCACGGCGACCGACACGTCGTACGTGGCCTTGTCCAGCGGGTGGTCGTTGCTGGGGAACCACCACCAGGCCGCTTCGGGCTCGTTCGCCCCGACCCCGCCGTCCGGCGTGCGGTGCCAGCTGGTGAACCCGTACGCCGTCTTCGTGGACGGCACCCCGCTGTAGCGCACCACGACCGTGACTGCCGTACCGGCGGGCAGCGGGCTCTTCGGCGTGATCTCCAGCTCGTGCTCGCCCGAGGTCGTGAACGACGCCTTGGCGCCGTTGACCCGCACCTCGCTCACATCGAGCAGGAAGTCCAGATTCAGACGCGAGAGATCCTGGGTGGTCTTGGCCAGCAGGGTCGCCGTGCCCTCAAGACGGTCCGTCGCCGGCTGGTACGTGAGCCGCAGGTCGTAGTGGGAGACGTCGTACCCGCCGTTGCCGTACGCCGGGTAGTAGGGGTCGCCGATGCCCGGCGCCCCGGGCGAGTGGCTCGCGGCGGATGCCGGGATCGCCAGCAGCAGGGAGGCCACGAGCGCGCCCGGGGCGATGAGTCTGCGATGCACGTCAAGCTCCAAGTCGTGGGGGGCGGGAAGTCTGTCCGGAGCCTATTCACGCGCTGTGGGCCCACCCCTGTCCATGGCCGCTCCTGTCACACGATCGCCATTCGGCCGACACGTGTGCCGCCAACACACGAGATCCGGCCCGACGCACCTTTCAAGCCACACCCGATGAGGAGGCCGACACCCCAATCGGCCCCCTTTTGCACGAGAGTTGACCGGAGTACCTTCCGCGCATGCGGACACCTGCGCGCTACATGCGCCTCATCACCTGGAGATCGCTCGCGACGGCGGCCACCGCCGCCCTGATGGCCACGTTCCTCACCCCGGCCGTCGCCCACAGCGCTCCGCGGGAGAGCACCCCCGTCTACTCGTACGACAACGCCGTCCGTGAGTCCGTCTGGGTGGACACCGGGCTCGACGGCGACAGCGACGGGCGGACCGACCGGGTCGCCGTCGACATCGTCCGCCCGAGCGAGCCCGCCCAGCAGGGCCGCAAGGTACCCGTGATCATGGACGCCAGCCCGTACTACTCCTGCTGCGGCCGGGGCAACGAGAGCCAGCGCAAGACGTACGACGCGGACGGCGACGTCGTCCAGATGCCGCTGTACTACGACAACTACTTCGTACCGCGCGGCTACGCCTTCGTCGCCGTCGACCTCGCCGGCACCAATCGCTCCGACGGCTGCGTGGACGTCGGCGGGCGTTCCGACGTCCAGTCCGCGAAGGCCGTCGTCGACTGGCTGAACGGCCGCGGCAGGGGCTACACCTCCCGTACGGGGGACACGAGGGCCAAGGCCGGCTGGACCAACGGCAGAACCGGCATGATCGGCAAGAGTTACGACGGCACCATCGCCAACGGGGTCGCCGCCACCGGCGTCGAGGGCCTGGAGACGATCGTCCCGATCGCGGCCATCTCCTCCTGGTACGACTACTACTTCGCCAAGGGCGCCCCCCTTTACGACTCCGGCCCGGAATGGCTGTCGGACTACGTCGAGAGCCCTGACGCCCGCGCCAGGTGCGCCGCAGTCCAGCAGAAGATCGTGGACGGGGCCCCGCGCACCGGCGACTGGACGACGTTCTGGACCGAGCGCGACTACGTGAAGGACGTCCGCAAGGTGGACGCCAGCGTGTTCGTCATCCACGGCATGCAGGACCTCAACGTCCGCCCGAAGCACTTCGGCCAGTGGTGGGACGGCCTCGCGAAGAACGGCGTCGACCGCAAGATCTGGCTGTCCCAGACCGGCCACGTCGACCCCTTCGACTTCCGCCGCGCGGCCTGGGCCGACACCCTGCACCGCTGGTTCGACCACGAACTCCTCGGCTACGACAACGGCGTCGACGACGAGCCGATGGCCGACATCGAGCGCGCCCCCGACCAGTGGGCCACCTCGGCCGTCTGGCCGCCGCGCGGCACCGACACCGTGAAGCTCCGCCCGGCCAAGGGCGAGCAGGCGGGCGTCGGCACCCTCGGACTGCGTACCGGAAAGGGCACCGAGACCTTCACCGACGACCCGGGCCAGGACGAGACCGACTGGGCCGCCGAGATCGACCGGTCCACCTCCGCCAAGGCCGGCTTCACCACCCAGCCCCTCACCCGTGACGTCCGTCTCTCCGGCTCCTCCAAGGTGACCGTCACCGCCACGCCGACCACGACGAGCGCCCATCTGTCCGCGGTCCTCGTCGACCTCGGCCCCGACACCATCCGTGACTACTCCGCAGCCGGCGAGGGCATCACGACGCTCACCGGGCGCACCTGCTGGGGACCGAGCACCACCGGCGACAGCTCCTGCTTCAGGGAGACCGCGGCCAGGACGACCGACGTCGAGTACACGGTGTTCAGCCGCGGCTGGGCCGACCTCGGCAACCACTCGTCCGCCACGAAGGGCGAGCCGCTCACCCCGGGCAAGGCGTACACCCTCACGCTCGACCTGCACGCGAGCGACCACGTCGTCCCCAAGGGCCACCGGCTCGCGCTGATCGTCGCCGGTACCGACCAGGGCCTCATCGACCCGCCGTCGACCACCCCGACGCTCACGCTCGACCTGTCCCGTACGTCTGCCGCCGTGCCGCTCGTCGGTGGGACCGCCGCGTTCGCCCGTGCCACCTCCGGATCCTCGTACGTCACGCCCGACGCGATCCTCGACGGCGTCGGCGAACCGCGCGCCACCCACCGCGTTCCCGGAGACGTTCTTGGAGGCGGCGACCGATGACACTCCGTAGGACCGCGGCTCTCGCCCTGACGGCGGTGGCGCTCACCGCACCCCTCCTCACCGCGCCCGCCCACGCGTCCGAAAGCCCGCCCCGCACCGGGTTCGAGCGGACCGACGGAGCACGCTGGACCACCCAGCCCGAGGAGCAGACCTTCCTCGCCGCGGTCGACCGGGCGAGCGACCGCGTCTCGCTCAGCCGGATCGGCACCACGAAACAGAACCGGCCCGTCCAACTCGTACGCGTCGGAAACCCGCGCGCCGCCACCACCGTGCTGCTCGTCTGCAGCCAGCACGGTGACGAACCGTCGGGCCGCGAGGCCTGCCTCACCACCGTCCGCGATCTCGCGTACGCCAGGGACGCGCGCACCCGCGGATTCCTCGACCGCACCACGCTGCTCGTCGTGCCCACCGCCAACCCGGACGGCCGGGCCGCCGACACCCGCGGCAACAGCGACGGCGTCGACATCAACCGCGACCACCTCGCGCTGCAGACGGCCGAGGCACGCGCGACGGCCGCCGTCGTCCGCGACCGGCAGCCCGACGTGGTCTACGACCTGCACGAGTACGGAGCCACACCCCCCTACTACGACAAGGACCTCTTCGACCTCTGGCCGCGCAACCTCAACACCGACCCTGCCGTGCACGACGAGGCACAGACCCTCTCGCAGACGTACGTACGGCCCGCCGCGCAGGCCGCCGGGTACTCGACCGGGACGTACGGCATCTGGACCGACCCGGTGACCGGCGACCCGATCCGGCAGGTCGCCGGTGACGGACAGGAGCGGATCCTGCGGAACATGACCGGCGTCAAGCACGGCGCCGGACTGCTCATCGAGAGCCGCGTCGACCCTCTCACCGAGGCCGAGAAGGCCGACGAGGCACTCAACAACCGACGCCGCGTCCACTCCCAACTGGCCGCGCTGGGAGGCCTGTTCGACTTCACCGACGAACGCCGCGGTCGGCTCGGGGCGGCCACGTCGGCAGCCCGGCTGGCCGGCTACCGGGACACCGGACCGGTCTACACGGGAGGCGCCGACAACGACCCTGCCGAACCGTCCGAGACCATCGCGGACCCGCCCTGCGCCTACCGGCTGACGGCGGACCAGTACGCGGACGTCAAGGACGAGCTGGCCCTGCACGGAGTCTCGGCGCGACCGGACTCCGACGGCGCCGGGGCCCGCGTACCGCTGCGCCAGTCCCTGCGCGCCCTCGTCCCGTTGCTGCTCGACGAGCGGGCGCCGTACCACCTGACGGTTGCGGAACCCGACACCCGCTGCTGAGGCGGTTGGGATCGGCGGTACCTGTGGTAGGTCGTAGACACACGATCAGGAATGTGTGCCGAACGCTTTCCAGGGAAGGTGCCGCCGATGACCGAAGATCTGAAGGACAGGGGAGGCCGGGACGAACCGGCGGCCGTCCCCGGCGGCCCGGAAGCCCGAACGGACCAGGGGTCCCGCCCCCGCACGGACTGGGTGGTGTTCGGCGTCACGGCCGCACTCACCGTGGCGTTCGTGATCTGGGGAGCGGTGGCCACCGACTCCCTGGAGAGCGCCTCCACCACGATGCTCAACGGCCTGATCCACAACGGCGGCTGGGCGTTCATGCTCGCAGCCTCCTGTTTCGTGGTCTTCGCGCTGTGGCTCGCGATCAGCCGCTACGGAAGAATCCACCTCGGTGCGGAGGGCGAGGAGCCCGAGTTCCGCACCGTCTCCTGGGTGGCGATGATGTTCAGCGCCGGCATGGGCATCGGACTGATGTTCTACGGCGTGAGCGAACCGCTCTCGCACTACACGTCACCCCCGCCGGGCACCACGCCCGCCGACTCCGCGGAACGCATGGAGACGGCGATGGCCACCACCCTCTTCCACTGGACCCTGCACCCGTGGGCGATCTACGCGGTGGTCGGCCTCGCCATCGCCTACAGCACCTACCGCAAGCGCCGGCGCCAGACCATCAGCGCCGTCTTCACCCCGCTCATCGGCGAGAAGCACGCGAACGGCTCGGCCGGCCGGGCGATCGACATCCTCGCCATCATCGCCACCGTCTTCGGATCGGCGGCCTCGCTGGGCCTCGGCGCCCTCCAGATCGGCTCCGGCTTCACCGAGCTGGACTGGATGGACAAGGTGAGCAACGGACTGCTCGTCTCGATCATCGCCGTGCTGACCGTGGCGTTCGTCGCCTCGGCCGTCTCCGGTGTCGAGAAGGGCATCCAGTGGCTGTCCAACATCAACATGGTGCTGGCCCTGGTGCTCGCGGTGTTCGTGTTCATCGCGGGCCCCACGATCATCGTGCTCGACCTGCTGCCCACCTCGATCTTCTCCTACCTCGGTGACCTGCCCCAGCTCGCCGGCCGCACCGAGGCCAGCGGCGGCAAGGGCGTCGCCGACTGGCTCGGCAGCTGGACCGTCTTCTACTGGGCGTGGTGGATCTCCTGGACGCCCTTCGTCGGCATGTTCATCGCCCGCATCAGCCGTGGCCGCACCATCCGGCAGTTCGTCGGTGGCGTCATCCTCGTGCCCAGCACGGTCAGCCTGGTCTGGTTCGCGATCTTCGGCGGTACGGCGATGAAGCTGAAGGAGGGCGGCGCGCTCGCCGGCAAGACGACCCCCGAGGGCCAGCTCTTCGGCGTCCTGCAGGAGTTCCCCATCGCGACGGCCACCAGCCTGCTCGTGATGATCCTCGTCGGCATCTTCTTCGTCTCGGGCGCAGACGCCGCGTCCATCGTCATGGGCACGCTCTCCCAGAAGGGCGCCCTCGAACCCGGCCGGTTCGTCGTGATCTTCTGGGGTGTGGTGACCGGTGCGGTGGCCGCGATCATGCTGCTCGTCGGCAGTGGTGACGGGGACGCGCTCACGGGCCTGCAGAACCTCACGATCCTGGCCGCCGCGCCCTTTGTCCTCGTGATGATCGGCATGTGCGTCGCCCTCATGCGGGATCTGCGGCGGGATCCGGTCATCGTCCGCAACGAGATGGGGTCCGAGGCGGTGGAACTGGCCGTGATCGAAGGCCACAAGAAGTACGACGGCGACTTCGAGATCCGGGTCGGCCCGGGTGCCGGCACGGAAACGGACGGCGACCCGCTGGGGCACGACCACACGTAGTCGGGTGCCTGCGCCGTTCCCCGCGCCCCTGAGAACGACAGGCGACGGGCCGGGTCTCGGCTGCGGGTTCGCCGTGGCTGATCGCGCAGTTCCCCGCGCCCCCACATACCCAGGGGCGCGGGGAACTGCGCGACCACAG
>NZ_JBHXTO010000183.1:0-15911 GCF_042677425.1 Streptomyces sp. NPDC127119
CCTGAGGGGCGGGGCTGCGCCCCAGCCCCCCACCCCCCTAGGGGCGCGGGGAACGGCGCAATCTTTTCGTCTTTAGGGGCGCGGGGAACGGCGCAGGCTCTTCGTCTTCAGGGGGCGCGGGGAACGGCGCAGGGTTTCAGCCGCTCCAGCCTCCGCCTACCGCCCGGCTCGCCAGGTACGAGTCGCGGAGCGCCTTGCGCAGGCCGGGGATCGTCTCGTCGTACCGGGCGGCGAGGGCCTTGAGCGCCGGCTTGTGCGCGCGCAGATCCGCGCGGCTCCATACGCAGGTGACCTCCAGCTCGACCGAGAGCACGGCCATGGCCAGTTCCTCCAGCGGGATCGCCGCCGGGTCGGTCCGGTCGAGGACGGTGCCGCGCACCCGTTCCTGGAGGGCGCGCACGTTCTCGGGCTGGGTGACGGTGACCCGGTCGGACGGGACGAGTCCCAGCACCTTGTTGCGGGTGACGGTGACCTCTCCCGCCGCGGCGAGCTGATCGCGTACCGGCTTCTCCGCGGTGTGCGCCTTGTTGTGCACGAACTGGAGCCAGCTCTTCGGCTTGTTGTCGGGCAGGTCGCTCCAGACCGAGGCGAGGAAGGAGTCGTCCGGCGTCCTCCCGGATGTGCGGATCACCTTCCCGCCGGTGGCGTCGAGGAGCCCGTCGCGGGCCAGTTCGGTCAGGGCGCCGGCGCGCAGCAACTGGCCTCGGCCCTGCAGGTTGTCGAGCTGGAACTTGCCCTTGTCCACGGTGTAGCAGAGCAGATAGAGGTGTTGCGGCAGGCCTTGGATCATGTCGTCTCCGTCTCGAAGCGCAGGTGTTCGGCCAGGAAGCGTTCCGCCGCGGTGTAGAGCGCGATCACGTTCTCCGGGTTCTCGATGGCGTGGCCCTCGTCCTCCATGACGATGTACTCGACGGGGACGTCCCGCGCACGGAGTGCTTCGACGAACCGGTCCGACTCGGCGAGGACGACCCGCGCGTCGTTGGCGCCGTGCACCACCATCAGCGGGGTGCGGACCTGGTCGACGCGGCTGATCGGGGAGCGGGCCAGCATGTCGGCCTCCTGCGCCGGGTCGGCGGGGTCGCCCACGTACGCGAACCAGTTGTGGGCGAGCATCGGTTTGACGAAGTCGGGCTGGCTGCGCATGAAGTTGGCCAGGTCCGAGACCCCGACGACGTCGATGGCGGCGGCGAAGACGTCCGGGGTGAACGTGATGCCGACCAGTGCCGCGTAGCCGCCGTAGGAACCGCCCATGATGGCCACGCGGTCCGGGTCCGCGTACCCCTGGTCGACGGCCCACCGCACGGCGTCGACGAGGTCGTCGTGCATCCTGCCCGCGAACTCCCCGATACCGGCCCTGGTGTGGGCCTTGCCGTAGCCGGTGGAGCCCCGGAAGTCGACCTGCAGCACCGCGCAGCCGCGGTGGGCGAAGAGCTGCGCGGCCGGGTTGTACCCCCAGCTGTCCCGGCTCCAGGGACCGCCGTGCACGAACAGCACCATCGGCAGCCCGGCCGGCTCGACGCCGACCGGCAGCGTCAGGTGCACGGGCAGGGTCAGTCCGTCGCGGGAGGTGATCGACAGCGTTCGCATCGGTGCCAGCGCTTCGGGGTCGAGGTCCGGCTTGGCCCGGTGGAGCAGACGGCTCTCGCCGGTGGCGTGGTCGTAGAGGAACGTGACGCCGGGGTCGCGGTCGTGGGTGAAGGAGGCCACCCACCGCTGCCCGCTCTCGTCGGAGGACACCCCGGCGAGATCACCGTCGGACAGCTTCTCCAGGTTCTCCAGTACGTCGGCGAAGTGCGGGTCCAGGGCGTGTACGACCTGTCGTTGGCCGAGATGGCGGACCGCGAGCAGTTCGCCCGTGCGGCGGCTGCGGATCAGCGGGGAGGGCAGGGCGGGAAAGACCCGGGCGCGGGTGTCCAGGTCGTACCGCGGGTGGGAGTCGACCTCGTGCTCCTCACCGGTGGCCAGGTCGAGCCGGGCCAGGCGCAGACGGTCGCTTCCCCGGTGCGAACCGAGCCACACCCCGGTGCCGTCCGGGGTGACCTCCAGGGGGTAGATGCCCAGCGGGGCGTCCCGTCCGGTGAACCGTGCGACGGGGGTCGGCGTACTCGTCGCCGCGTCCCACCGGGACAGCTCGATGTCGCCGTCGGCCGTCGTCGCCGTCGCGAACACTTCGCGCTCGCCGTACAGCCACCCGTCGACGTTGTTCCGCTCGTCGTCGTGACCGGGGTTGTGGGCGAGGGTCGTGAGGTCGCCGGTGGCGAGGTCCAGTTCGACCAGGTCGAACCGGGCGCGGTCGCGCAGGTTCAGCTGGGTGATCACCTTGCCGGGCCGCCCGGCGGGCAGGTCCACGCCGACGGCCCGCACCCCGGGCCAGGGCGTGAGGTCCACCGCGGGAGCGTCCGGGTCGTCCAGGTCGACGCGGTAGAGGTGCAGGTTCTCGTCGCCGCCCTGGTCGCGGCAGTAGAGGAGCAGGCGCGGGTCATGGGTCCAGTGGTAGCTCACCACTCCGCGGTCCTCGGTGGTCACGCACCGGGCGTCCCCCGGCGCGTCGACGCTCTCGATCCAGACGTTCATCCGGTTCCTCCACGGCGCCAGGTACGCCATGGTCCTGCCGTCCGGGGACAGGGTGGTCTTCGCGCGGGGCGGCGGGCCGAAGAACTCCTCGACCGAGATGGTCTCCCGCTGTGTCATGTGGGTCCCTTTCGTCCGTCTCCGGGGGCCTCCGGATGCCTTCGGATGCCTTCGACTGTCTCCGGCTGTCACTTAGTGACATCTGCGCTCAGTGACATCTGCTTCGAACCCACTCGCCCAAACCTCCACCCAGCATGTGACTCAGGTCACATGATGTTCCAGGTGCAAGAATGTCACTTACTGCCAACCCGTCATTAAGCGACAATCGACAGTGCACCTCACCCCAGACGACTCGGGAGAACTGACCACCATGAGGACCAAGAGCTTCCTGGAGACACAGTCCGACCCGTCCGGCACGCAGGCGGAGCAGCCCGGAACGCAGGCGGAGCAGCCCGCGCCCCGACAGCAGCCCTCGGTCCTCGACCAGGCGGGAGGCACCAAGGGGATCGTCTACTCGGCCCTGCCCGCGCTGGCGTTCGTCGTCGCCCACAACTTCAGCGGCACCGCGGTGTCGATCGCCGCCGCCCTCGGCGTCGCGGTGGTCATCGGCGTACTGCGCCTGGTGCGCGGGGAGTCGGTGCAGCCCGCGATCGGCGGTGTGTTCGGCGTCGTGATCGCCGCCGGCGTCGTCTGGTTCACCGGCTCCGCCAAGGACTACTTCCTCATCGGCATCTGGGCGAGCCTGGCGGGCGCCGTCCTGTTCCTCGCCTCCGTCCTGGTCCGGTGGCCGCTGGCCGGCGTGCTCTGGAACGCGGCCACCGGCAAGGGTCACGCCTGGCGCGCGGACAAGCGCTCGCGGTTCTACTACGACGTCGCCACGCTCGTGCTGGCCGCCGTCTTCGGTGCCCGATTCGCCGTCCAGGAGTACTTCTACGCGACCGACCAGGTCGGTTCGCTGGGCGCGGCCAAGATCGCCATGGGCTTCCCGCTGCTCGCCCTCGCCCTCCTGGTGGTCGCCTGGGCCGCTCGCAGCTCGAACAAGCGCCTGACGGCCATCGGCCTGCTGCCCGCCGAGCGGGGCTGACTCCTCGGCGACACTTGGTGTCAATATGTCACTGACCTGTCGGCGTCACGGACGGCCGTCACGTACACGTACACGGACACGTACAGGGACAGAGACACACGGACACGAGCGGAGGTGACCCGCGTGGAGACCGCCAAGCGCGGCAGGAGCGGCATGAGTGAGCAGCGGCGCCACCGGCTGCGCCTGGAGATCTCCCGGGAGGCGTCCCGGCTGTTCTGGGAACAGGGCGTGGACGCCACCAGCGGTGACCAGATCGCCGAGGCGGTGGGCCTGTCCACGCGCACCATCTGGCGTCACTTCCGCAGCAAGGAGAGCTGTGCCGAACCCATCGTCACGCAGGGCGTGGAATGGGAGATGAGCACACTGCGCGACTGGCCCGCCGAGCTCTCGCTCGAAGAGCGCTTCAGTACGGAGGCGCTCCGCTTCCAGCGTGAGTCCAGTGCCGTCGAACTGGCCGACAACGGGCTCGCGATCCGCATGATCCGGCTCGCCGACACGGAACCCGCCCTGCGGACCGCCTGGCTGATGGCCTGCGACCAGGTGGAGCGCGAGATGGCCGGGATCATCGCGAAGCGGCTGGGCCGCCCGGCCACGGACCTCCAGGTACGCCTGCACGCCGCGGCCGCCTCCGCCGCGATCCGCGTCCTCAACGAGGAGATCGGCGCGGCCCTCCTGGACGGCGCGGACCCCGCCCAGTTCGCCGACGCCCCCCAACGCCTGGCCCACGCGGTCCGAGAAGCCACAGGAGGAACGGTGGGAGACCCGGTCACCCCCTGACCCCCACAGAGACCGGCGCTGGCCTTTACCCCTCAGGGCCACGGGGAACGGCGCAGTCTTTGGCTTTCGCCCTTAAGGGGCGCGGGGAACGGCGCAATCCTTGACCCCCACCCCCCGACGGCCGCAGGGAACGTCACAACCCTCGGCCTTCGGCATTCAGGGGCGCGGGGAACTGCGCAACCAGCCCCCACCGGCCCGCAGAAGCAACGCAGCGCCAACTACCCCGCATCCAGCGCGGAGCGCCACTCACGAACCGCCGCCGCGGACACCACCCCCGCCCAACCCCCCACCCGCGCCGCACCCCCGATGTGGAACGCGTCCACACCCCCCGCCCGCAGCCGAGCGACATGGTCGAGACGCAACCCCCCGCCCACGAGGAGCTGAGGCTCGTACCCCGCCTCCCCCCGCCGCCCCGCCTCGGCGAGCAACGTCGGCAGCCCTTCGTCCACGCCTCCCACGGCCCCCGCCGTGAGATACGTGTCGAGCCCGGGGAGGTCGGACAGCCGCTTGCGCAGCGCGTCCCGGTCGGCCGCCCGGTCGATCGCCCGGTGGAACGTCCACCCGCAGCCGTCGAGTTCGGCGAGCACCGACTCCAGCGCGGCCAGATCGGGCTCCCCGTTCCCGTCCAGGAACCCGAGCACGAACTCGTCCGCCCCGGCCGCCCGCAGCTCCCGCGCCGCCCGTACGAGCTCCCGTACGTCCCCGGCCGCGAAACCGTCCGCCAGACGCAGCATGACGCGCAGCGAGATGCCGACGGCGGCCCGGATCCCGGCGAAGGTCTCGACCGGCGGGGTGAGCCCGTCGGCGGCCATGTCGGTGACGAGTTCCAGCCGGTCCGCGCCTCCGGCCTCGGCGGCGACCGCGTCCTCGACGTCGAGGGCGATCACCTCCAGGACTGCACGCTTGCTCATAGGACCTCTTCCCTCGGGCGGCTAAGAATGACGGGCTACAGGTCTAGTCCAATGCTCAGCCTACGCGACCGCCGTCGGCGAACCGGGGGCAGACACCGGGGCGGACACCGGGGCAGACACCGGGGCGGACAATGGACCGCATGGCCGATCCCGACGCCCTGCGCACCCGCTGGTCCCACACGCTCCACCGGAGCCGTGGAACGCAGACCCCCTCCCCCACCCACACCACTCCCGCCCCCTCGCCGGAGGCCTACGCCGACAACCTCCTCACCCGCTGGTCGGAGCCCCAGCGGCGCTACCACACCCTCGATCACCTCACGGCGGTGCTGGACCACGTCGACGTGCTGGAGAAGGCCGCGGACGACCCGGATCTGGTCCGGCTGGCGGCGTGGTTCCACGACGCGGTCTACCTCCCCGACCGCTCCGAGAACGAGGAACGCTCCGCCCGGCTCGCCGAGCGCGCGCTCCCCGAGGCCGGCCTCTCCGCCGCCGCCACGGCCGAGGTCGCCCGTCTCGTCCGGCTGACCATCACGCACGACCCGGCCGGCGACGACCCGAACGGCCAGGTCCTGTGCGACGCCGACCTCGCGATCCTCGCCTCGCCGCCGGACGCGTACGCCGCCTACACGGCAGCGGTCCGCGAGGAGTACGCCTTCGTGCCCCCGGACGCCTTCCGTGAGGGCCGCGCGGCGATCCTGCGCCAGCTCCTCGATCTGCCGCGCCTCTTCCACACCCCTTACGGGACAAGGGAATGGGAGGGCCCGGCCCGGCACAACCTGACGAGCGAGCTGACCCTGTTGACGGCCTGAACCCCACCCGGTGGAATGGGCTGTCCACCGTCGAGGTTGGCACTTGACATGCCCGTCCCCACGAGCTCCAGCTCACCCACGCCCGCCCGCACGCCACCGTCCGAGTCCGCGTCCAAGACCACGTCCAAGCCCGCGCCCATGCCCCTGGCCGTGTACATCCTCGGGCTCTCCGTCTTCGCCCTGGGCACCAGCGAGTTCATGCTCTCCGGGCTGCTGCCCGCGGTCGCGGACGACATGCACGTGTCCATTCCGCGCGCGGGCCTGCTGATATCCGCCTTCGCGGTCGGCATGGTCGTCGGAGCGCCCCTGCTGGCCGTGGCCACGCTCCGGCTGCCCCGCCGCACCACCCTCATCGCGCTCATCAGCGTCTTCGGCCTCGGCCAGATCGCGGGCGCCCTCGCCCCGAACTACACCGTGCTCTTCGTGTCCCGGGTCGTGAGCGCGCTGGCCTGCGCCGGCTTCTGGGCGGTCGGCGCGGCCGTCGCCGTCGCCATGGTCCCGGTGAACGCCCGTGCCCGCGCGCTCGCCGTGATGATCGGCGGCCTGTCGATCGCGAACGTCCTCGGCGTCCCGGCGGGCGCCTTCCTCGGTGAGAGCCTCGGCTGGCGCTCGGCGTTCTGGGCGGTCGGCGCGGCCAGCGCGGTCGCGCTCGTCGGAGTGGCCACGCTCATCCCGCGTATCCCTCTCCCCGACGAGAAGCCGCGGCTCAGGAACGAGCTGCGGATCTACCGCGACCGGCAGGTCTGGCTCACGATCTCGCTGATCGCGTTCTCCGCGGGCGGGGTGTTCTGCGCGTTCAGCTATCTCGCCCCGCTGCTCACGGACGTGGCCGGGCTCGACGAGGGCTGGGTGCCGGCGGTGCTCGCGCTGTTCGGGATCGGCGCGCTCCTCGGGACGACGATCGGCGGCCGGATCGCGGACGCGCACCTCTTCGGGGTGCTGCTGTCCGGCATCGCGGCCTCGACGGTCCTGCTCGTGACGCTGGCCCTGCTCGCCCAGTACGCCGTCGCGACGGCCGTCCTCGCCTTCCTCCTCGGCGTCTCCGCCTTCTACACCGCCCCGGCGCTCAACGCCCGGCTGTTCAACGTCGCGACCGCCGCCCCCACCCTGGCCGCCGCGACCACCACGGCCGCCTTCAACCTCGGCAACACCGGCGGCCCCTGGATCGGCGGCGCCGCCATCGACGCGGGCCTCGGCTTCGCCTCCCCCGCCTGGGCGGGAGCGGCCCTGACCGTCACGGCGGGCGTACTGACGGCGATCTCGCTGCGCCTGTACCGGCGCGCGACACCGTCGCGGGTGGTCACCGGGGCCGCACCCCGGACCGAGGTCGGGGCGGCCAAAATTACCGACCGCTCCGCGAACTGATCACCTATCCTCACCGGCATGCGAGCCATGGGTGGGGACCAGGTGGAAGAGGCCGTCTCGGGTGCGGTGACGGCCCTGCGGGGCGCGGTCGACCGGGACTGGGACGTCGAGGCGGGCCGCCTCGAATGGAGCTGCCGCAGGACGGCGGAGCACATCGCGTCGGACCTCGTCGCGTACGCGGGCCAGCTGGCGGGCCGCCCCGCCGACCGCTACGTACCCTTCGACATCACCTTCGAGGAGTGCGAGAACCCCGAGGACGTCCTCCAGGTCGTCGAGGCGACCGGTGCCCTCCTCGCCGCCGCCGTGCGGACCACCCCGCGGGAGGCGCGGGCCTTCCACCCGTACCCCTTCCGCAGCGCGAACCGTGAGGGCTTCGCCGCGATGGGTGTCGCCGAGGTGCTCCTGCACACGCACGACATCGCGGAGGGCCTGGGCATCGCGTACGAGCCGCCGGCCGCGCTCTGCGCCGACGTGCTGACCCGGATCTTCCCGCACGTGCGCCCCGAACCCGGCCCCGACCACTGGCGGACCCTCCTGTGGGCCACGGGCCGCGGCGAACTGCCCGGCCGGGCGCCCCTCGCCACCTGGCGGTGGAGCAACAACCTCGTCATACCGGCCGAGCGCCTCACCCTCCAGGGCGTCACCCCCGCAGCCGCAGCCGACCTCACCGCGGGTGGCACCGGCGGCTTCGAGTGGATCGAGGGCGGCCCCTTCCAGGGCACACGCGACGCCGCCAGCATGGTCGTCAAGGCGTACGAGGCCGGGGTGCACCGCCCCGAGTGGGGCATGTTCGTCCTCGTACGGCGTGCGGACGGCCGCGCGGTCGGCGGCATGGGCTTCCACGGCGCCCCGGACGACGAGGGCCGCGCCGAGGTCGGCTACGACCTGGCGGTATCGGCCCGCGGCAACGGTTACGCCACCGAGGCCCTGCGCGCCCTGTCCGCCCTGGCGCTCGCCCGCGACGACGTCTCCTACCTGCTCGCGACGGTCGACCGCACCAACTCGCCTTCCCAGGCCGTGATCTCACGCGCGGGCTTCACCCGGGTGGGCACGGTGGACGACGACGGCGAGCAGTACGCGTACGAGCTACGCGGCTGAGCCCGGTCGCCCCTTCGGCCTGCGCAGCCCGGACGCGTGGAGGATGCGTACGACCTCGCGGCTGCGGACCTGCACCGCACCCTCCCGTACGGCGTCCTCGTACCGGTGCGAGGGGATGTCGTAGTGGTCGCGCTCGAAGGCGCGGGCGGGGGCGCCAAGCCGCCGCGCGAACGCGTGAAGCTCGTCGAACGACACGTCACTCACCAGGTGGGACCACATGCGCCCGTGCCCCGGCCAGTCGGGCGGGTCGATGTAGACGGTCACGAAGAACTCGCTCCGCTTCCCAGGGCCGGGCCCAGCGCGCCCACCGGGGCGACGCTCACACCGGCCTTGTGACACACCCAGTGCGGGTCGGGCCCCAGCTCCGGCTCCACCTCCAGGGCGTGCGGATCACCGTCACCGCAGACGGGACAGAGCGGCCAGCGCCCGTACGTCTCCAGCAGCGCGTCCTGTACGTCCTGGGCGACCAGCCCGGCCACGTACTCCACGCCCTCGGGCCACTGCTCCACCCACCACCGCCGCTGCACGACGGACTCCTCGACCATCGACACGACATCGGCCTCCGCGACCTCCCCCGCCACAAGATCAGCAATAACAAGAGCCCGAGCCGCATGAAGAGCCCGTTCGAGCGGAGCGACGGATGATTCCATACACCCATTGTGCGCCAGCGGATTTCCCGGGCCGGCGGGCCCGTCAGGGGCGCGGGTCCTTCAGGGGCGCGGGTCCTTCAGGGGCGCGGGGAACGGCGCAATCTTTTTGCCTTTAGGGGCGCGGGGAACGGCGCAATCTTTCAAGGGGCGCGGGGAACCGCGCGACCAGCCCCAAGAACCCGCACCCGACACCCCACCCCTTGACCCTCCCCCCACCCGAAAATATCTTTCATACGTGACCCAAGAAGTGAAGGAAATTTTCGCGGGCGAACCCCCGCCACCCCCCGCAGCCCTCGCCGCAAAGGTCCGCACCCTGGCCCCCTCGATGACCCGCTCCATGCAGCGAGTGGCAGAGGCCGTGGCCCAAGACCCCGCAGGCTGCGCGGCCCTCACGGTCACGGGCCTCGCGGAACTGACCGGCACCAGCGAAGCGACGGTCGTCCGCACGGCCCGCCTCCTCGGCTACCCCGGCTACCGCGACCTGCGCCTCGCCCTCGCCGGCCTCGCCGCCCAGCAGCAGTCGGGCCGCGCGCCGGCCGTGACCGCCGACATCGCGGTCGACGACCCGATCGCGGACGTCGTCGCCAAGCTCGCGTACGACGAGCAGCAGACGCTCGCCGACACCGCCGCCGCACTGGACACGGTCCAGCTGGGCGCGGCGGTCGGCGCGCTCGCGGCGGCCCGCCGTATCGACGTGTACGGCGTCGGCGCGTCCGGGCTCGTCGCCCAGGACCTCACCCAGAAGCTGCTGCGTATCGGGCTGATAGCCCACGCCCACAACGACCCGCATCTCGCCGTGACCAACGCCGTGCAGTTGCGGGCCAAGGACGTGGCGATCGCGATCACGCACTCCGGGGCGACCGGCGACGTCATCGAGCCGTTGCGGGTCGCGTTCGAGCACGGGGCCACGACGATCGCGATCACGGGCCGGCCGGACGGGCCCGTGACCCAGTACGCGGATCACATCCTGACCACGTCCACGGCCCGGGAGAGCGAGTTGCGGCCGGCGGCGATGTCGTCCCGGACGAGCCAACTGCTGGTGGTGGACTGCCTGTTCATCGGTGTCGCCCAACGGACGTACGAGACGGCGGCGCCGGCGCTGTCCGCGTCGTACGAGGCGCTGGCCCACCGTCATCGGAGTACACCGCGGTAGGGAGGGCCGGGGGTTCGTCCGCGGGCCGGTGGGGGCCGATCGCGCCCACGCGGCGGAGCCGCATGCACGACACAGCCCCGCGCCCCTGAACCCACCCGCGCCCCTCAACGCACCCGCACCCGCACCCCCTCAACAAACCCGCACCAGAAAGAGTCGCCGTACATGACCTCAAGCGCCGACGCCGCCGACGCCCCCTCGTCCTCCGAGTACCGCAGTGTGCGGGCCGAGTTGGAGGGCCTGACCACGGAGGCGTTCCGCCCGGAGCACTCCGACATCGACCGACTGCCGACGCTGGACATCGCGAAGATCATGAACGGCGAGGACGCCACCGTGCCGACCGCCGTCGCCGCGCAGCTGCCGAACATCGCGGCCGCGATCGACGCGATCGCGGAGCGGATGGGGCGCGGCGGCCGGCTCGTCTACGCCGGCGCCGGCACCGCCGGACGGCTCGGCGTGCTGGACGCGTCCGAGTGCCCGCCGACGTTCAACACGGACCCGGCCGAGGTCGTCGGCCTGATCGCGGGCGGTCCGGCCGCGATGACGACGTCGGCCGAAGGGGCGGAGGACTCCGCGGAGCTGGCCGTCGAGGACCTGTCCGCGCTCGGCCTCACGGCGGACGACACGGTCGTCGGCGTCTCCGCCTCGGGCCGTACCCCGTACGCGATCGGGGCGGTCGAGCACGCCCGCGCGCTCGGCGCCCTCACGGTCGGCCTCTCCTGCAACGCGGACAGCGCGCTGGCGGCAGCGGCGGAGCACGGCATCGAGGTCGTGGTGGGTCCCGAACTGCTGACGGGCTCCACCCGGCTGAAGGCGGGCACGGCGCAGAAGCTCGTCCTGAACATGCTCTCGACGATCACGATGATCCGCCTGGGCAAGACGTACGGGAACCTGATGGTCGACGTACGCGCCTCGAACGAGAAGCTGCGGGCGCGTTCCCGCCGGATCGTCGCGCTCGCCACGGGTGCGTCCGACGAGGAGATCGAGGCGGCGCTGGCCGCGACGGACGGCGAGGTCAAGAACGCCATCCTCACGATCCTGGGCACCGTGGACGCCCCCACGGCCGCCCACCTCCTCAAAACGACAAACGGCCACCTACGCGAAGCCCTGGCAACAACCCACCGCCCGTGACGTCCCGCTTCGAGGGGCGCGGACGCTCTTAGGGGCGCGGGGAACGGCGCAGTCTTTTGCCGTCAGGGGCACGGGGAACGGCGCAGTCTTTCGTCTTCAGGGGCGCGGGGAACAGCACAATCCTTGCGCCCCTAAGGGGCGCGGGGAACGGCGCGACCAGCCCCCACGGACCCGCACCCGACAACCACACTCCACACTCCACACTGTCAGTGCCACATGCGACGCTGGTAAAGCCGTGAAGCCAATCGGAAGGGACCCCACGAGCCGTGAACCACGCGCAACTGACCGCCCTGGGCAGAGCCCTCCGCGTGCTGGGCGAGCACGGAGACGCCCTCTCCACCGAGATGCCCGACGCCAAGCTCCACGAGGTGAAGGCGGATCTGAAGCGCGCCCTGGACCTCCTGGACGAGACCGTCACCACCGCGGCCCCCACCACCCGCTGCGCGGAACACCCCACGGGCCCGGTGGACGAGGACGCCCCCGACCTGTGCCTGCTCTGCGAGACCCGCCGCCGCCTCGCGCGCCGCTCGAACGTCAACAACTCGTTCCAGGACTCCTACCCGCAGGGCCGCCCGACGGCCCCGGGCGAGGGTTCGGAACGGACCACGTCCCGTTACGGCGTCCGGGGCGACCGCCCCCAGCCCCAGCAGCGCTGGCTGCCGGAGATGTGGACCGGCCAGGCCTGGCAGCTGTGCGGCACGCCCCGCCGCGACAAGCAGGAGGCCGAGCTGTATCTCGCCGCACAGCGCCGCACCCCCCGCCCGAGCATGGCGTACCGGCTGGTGCACGAGTTCACGGACTACGAGGTGCTGCGCATCTGGGGCACGCCGGTGAAGGTCGACATCGAGCCGATGGGAAACCTCTAGCGCCGAACGGAGCCGGAACTAACGCAGGGGTCGGTGGCCCGAGACCTCCCCGATCCACTCGACGAAGGCACCCGGGTCCTGGTCGGCCCCATGCCCCGCGTCCCAGTAGTACGCGGTGTCGACGTCGTCACCCAGGCTCGTGAGACGGGCCGAGAGGTTGCCGGCGATCGAGAGCGAGGTGTCGGTGTCCTTGGTGCCGAGGCGTATCCACCAGTGCTTCGCCCGGTCGCGGTTGAGGTTCTCGACGAGGTGGTGCATCGGGTTCATCAGGTCGAGCTTGGCGGGGATGTCGGCGTCCAGGCGCGCGCTGTCGCCGCTCTCGTGCCGCAGGCTGTAGAGCGTGAAGTGGCGGGCCTTCGTGGTCCCCGTGCCGAACAGGTTGTTCTCGGGGGTGGCCAGGGTGAAGCCGTCGAACGACGGCGCGTTCTTCTTCCGGGCGCCCACGTGCGTGAGGAATCCGTCCCAGGAAAAGGCGGCCCGCCCACCTGAGCCGCCACCGGACGCACCGCCACCGGACACACGGCCTCCGGACCAGGTGATGAAGGGGTTCGCGGCGAGATAGGCGGCCCGGTCCGCGTCCGGCAGCGCCGCCAGGTACCGCGTGGCCGACGGCTCCAGATGCGTCCTCAGCAGGTACGCGTCCAGGTTGCGCGCGGTGAGGGCACCGAAGCCCTTCGCCCGCAGCCCGAGCGAGGCCAGGTGCTCGGCGTACGCGGCCCTCAGCTCCCCGGAGACGGTCGGATCGACCTGCGCGCCGCCGCTCAGCGGGTTGGCGCCCCAGCACCATTCGTACGCCATGTCGGCGTGTTCGAGGTCGATGATCGGGCACCACGCACCGGCGGCGAAGATCGCGTCGCTCGTGTCGGCCGCACCGATCGCCTTCAGGTACGGCTCGTAGAGCGGACTGTCACCGGACGCTCCGAGCAGCGCGGACAGCGCCCCGCCCGCGCTGACACCGGACGAGACGATCCGCCGTACGTCGCCGGGGACGCGGCCCCTGTTGAACTTCAGGTACCGCACGGCGGCCTTCAGGTCGACGATGACGGCCGGTGCCGTCCCGTAGTAGACCCCGGAGGCGTCGACGAGCGTACGACCGCGGGCGCCGGGCTCCACGACGACGTATCCGGCGGCGAGCGCGAGCGCCTGGCGGCTGGTTCCGCCGCCCATCCCGGAGGCGACGATGCCGGTGTTGTTCGCCACGGACGACGGCATGTACCCGCCGATGCCGTTGGCGAGGAGGATCGGCGCGCCCGTGGCGTCGACGGCCGTGCCGTCGATGCGCACCGGCACGCTGACGTTCAGGGACTGATAGGCCGCGTCGACCGGCGCGGCCACGTAGGAGGCCACCTTGTGGAAGCGGTACACGACCTCGTGGGCGACGCAGCCGGTGTCCTCGACGGTGAGGGTCGACTCGGTGTAGGCGTCCGGATCGAAGACGAGATCCGCCGAGGCCCCCGCCCCGGCCCCTCCCCCGGGCCGCCGGACCTGCGAGGCGGCGGCCCGCGCCCCGGAACCGAACCCCACCGCCGTCCCCACCGTCGCCGCGGTTGCCCCCATGACCACTGCTCTGCGCTTCACGTCCGTCTCCTGTCCTCAAGCACGGCTCGAAGCACCCAGTGCACCAGCCGTTCCTGAGGACTTCCCTGCCCCTCCGACGACACCAAAGGGAACCGGCCACCACCCCGAAAGCCCACGTCCTGCCTGCTCCACCGCCATACCGAACGAATCGCCCACAAAATTGTCAGCAATTTTGACGCAAATCCGCACGGCCCAACGCCCTACCCCAGCGGGCTCAGCCCCGCCACCGTCAAGCGGAACAAGCGGTCCGCCTCCGCCGCCGGGTTCGGGTGGTGTTCCGTGGCCAGCACGATGCCTACCGCGAGCGTGATCAGGTCGGCGACCGTGACGCCCGCCGCCACCGCGCCGTCCCGCGCGGCGCGTCGGAGCAGCGGGCCGCCCGCCTCCTCCAGCGACCGCGAGCACGAGTTCTCGTGCATCGGGTCGGCCGGAGAGCCGTCGTACGTCAACGCGGCGGCCAGCCCACGCGCGGAGACGCAGTAGGCGACGACGTCGCCCATCCACTCCAGCAGGGCGTCCCTGCTGTCGCCCTGGCCCGTCAGCTCCTCGGCGCGCACACAGAGCGCCTCGATCCGCGTCCGCGACACCGCTTCCAGCAGCGCGCGGCGCGTCGGGAAGTGCCGGCGGACCGTGGCGGACCCGACCCCCGCCGTGCGCGCGATCTGCTCCAGGGACGCGTCCGCCCCGTGCGCGGCGACCTCTTCCCCGGCCACCGCGAGGATGCGCGCGTAGTTGCGCCTGGCGTCGGCGCGCTGATGGTCGGGCATCGGATCTCACCTCGTGCTTTGTCAAACGGCGGGCCCCGCCATATCTTAGGCGAAGAGGAAACGGCGGGCCCCGCCGTTTTGATGCGTCAGCGCCTCCGAGGAGCATCCGCATGCCCAAGAACACCGGCTCAGACTCCGCACCCGTCCTGGTCACGGGCGCCACCGGCAGACAGGGCGGCGCCACCGCCCGCGCCCTGCTCACGGCGGGGATTCCCGTACGGGCGCTGGTACGCGACCCGACCACGGCCCGCGCCAAGTCCGTCGAGGCGCTCGGCGCGGAGCTGGTCACCGGCGATCTCCACGACCGCGACTCCGTGACGCGCGCGGCGGAAGGCGCCCGCGCGGTCTTCTCCGTACAGATGCCCGGCCTCACGGAGGACGGCTTCGACTTCGACGGGGAGGTGCGGCAGGGCGTCAACCTCATCGAGGGCGCCAGGGCGGCTGGTGTACCGCAGTTCGTGCACACCTCCGTCAGCGGTGCGGGTCAGCACACCGAGGACCCCGGCTGGGCCGAGGGCCGGTGGGCGTCGACGGCGGCCACGCTGGAGGCCAAGCGGGAGATCCAGGACCGGCTCCGCGAGGCGGGCTTCCCCCGCTGGACGCTGCTCAAGCCGGGCTTCTTCATGGAGAACTTCCTCCCCTCCATGCGGTTCCTGTTCCCGCGCGGGGTCGAGGGCGGCATCGTGAGCGTGCTCAAGCCCACGACCCACCTGTCGCTCGCCGCCGTGGACGACATCGGCACGGCGGCAGCCGCGGCCGTCGCCGCGCCGGAACGGTTCGACCGGGTCGAGCTGGAACTGGCCAGCGACTACCTGTCGATGGCGCGGATCGCCGAGATCCTCTCCCTGGCGCTGGGTACGCACCTGCCCGCGCCGGACATGACGGAGGAGCAGGCGCTGGCCGCGGGCATGCCGGCGATGGGTGCCTCGCACGAGCGGTTGAACGTGGTGGGTCAGCCGGGCCGTCCCCAGTACGCCCGCGACCTCGGCATCGAGCTGACCCCCTTCGAACGGTGGACAACCCAACACCTGACCCCGACGACCTGACCCCGCCCCTACCCTCCCCCGTCGTCCACACATGGGGGCTCCGCCCCCTCGCCCCCTTTTGCGCAGTTCCCCGCGCCCCTAGACACCTAGGGGCGCGGGGAACTGCGC
>NZ_JBHXTO010000184.1:0-15903 GCF_042677425.1 Streptomyces sp. NPDC127119
GGGGGCCCCACCCGTGGTGGGGCCCCTGGGGGGGGGGCCCCGCCCGGGGGGGGGGCCGCCCCGGGGCGGCGGGCCGGACCGCGCGCTCAGGTCAGCTCAGGCTCGCGACGGTCGTACGGACCTTCGCGATGATCTCTTCGGGGATCGGGGCGTAGTCGTTCTCGGCCAGGATCTTCTGGCCGTCCTCGCTGGCGATGTAGGTGAGGAACGCCTTGGTGGCGGCGAGGGTGTCGGCCTTGTTGCCCTTGTCGCAGACGATCTCGTACGTGACCAGGGTGATCGGGTAGGCGCCGTCGGCCTTGGTCGCGCGGTTCAGTTCGAGCGCGAGGTCCTTGCCGGTGCCGACGACCTTGGCGTCCGCGATCGCCGTGGTGGCGTTCTCGACGGTGGCCTCGACGGGTTCGCTGGCGCCGGTGTTCAGCTTGGCCGCGGCGATGCCGTCCTTGGCGTACGACAGCTCCATGTAGCTGATGGCGCCGGAGGTCTGCTTGACCTGCTGGGCGACACCGGAGGAGCCGGACGCGGACTGGCCGCCCTTGGCCTGCCAGGCCTTGCCGCCCTCGTACTTCCACTGGTCGGGCGCGGCCGCGATCAGGTACTTGGTGAAGTTGTCCGTGGTGCCGGACTCGTCCGAGCGGTGGAACGCCTGGATCTTGAGGTCGGGCAGCTTCGCGTCGGGGTTCAGCTTCGCGATCGCCGCGTCGTTCCAGTTGGTGATCTTGCTGTCGAAGATCTTCGCAAGGGTCTCCGCGTCGAGGACGAGGCCCTCGGCACCCGGGACGTTGTAGCCGACCGCGATCGGGCCGCCGACCATCGGCAGGTCGATGCCCTGGCCGTCCTTGCAGACCTCCTTGGAGGCGGTGACCTCTTCGGGCTTCAGCGCGGAGTCCGAGCCGGCGAAGGCGACCTGCCCCTGGGTGAACGCCGTGACACCGGCGCCCGAACCCTCGGACTTGTAGTTGATCTGGACGTCCTTGCAGGCGGTCACGAACTGCTTGACCCACGCGTCGATCGCGTTCTTCTGCGCGGAGGAGCCGTTGGCCAGCAGCTGGCCCTTGGCGTCGTCACACTTGATGGAGCTGTTGGCGGCCGACGAGCTGCTGTCGCTGCTGCCGGTGCCCGTGTCGTCCGAGCCGCACGCCGTCAGCGCAAGGGCGCCGGAGACGGCGACAGCACCGAGGGAAAGGGCGCGAAGCCGGTTCTTGCGCTGAAGCTTCACTTTCGTGAGTTCCTTCCAGAAGCCGCCGTTGCGGCGGCGTGCGATGTCATGGGTCCTGTTGGTTCATCGACCGGCACAGGTGCTCGCTTTCGTCCGCACCACGCACCGGGTAAGGCCGAAATTAGGCAGAACAGGTGAAGCCGCCGATGGCCGTGAGTGAACGGAGGGTGAACCCCTGCCGTCAGTGCGGTGAGGTCACGGAACGCTTACGGGAAGAACACGCAAGGGTTCCGACGACCGGAAGCCCCGCCTTCGCTCCCACGCCCGCCCCGCCCCCGGCTCCCCGGCCTGGCCGGATCCCGCCGCCGCCCCTTTGCACACCCATGGGATTGCCGGCTGCCGCCTGTGGAACCCGCCGGGCGGCTGACCCGTCTCGTTGAACGGGAGCACCGGGAGGCGCACATGCAACGGCGTACGTTCATAGGCGGCACGGCGGCGGTCGCGGTGACAGCGGCGTCGACGGCATGCAGCGGCAAGGGGTCGGGGTCACGGTCGGCCGGCTCGGCGCGCACGTCCGGCACACCGGCCAAGGGCACCGGAGCCACCACGACGGCCAAGGGCACCCCGACGGCCACTCCGGCCGCCGACCTGCGGGCACTGGCGTCGGACCTCGACGGCCCCCTGGTCCGCCCCGGCGACGCCGACTGGGCGGCGGCCCGCCAGCTCTACAACACCCGCTTCGACTCCCTGAAGCCGACGGCGGTCGCGTACGTGGCCGGCCCCGACGACATCCGTACGGCCCTCGCGTACGCCCGCGCCCACGACGTCCGCGTCTCGATCCGCAACGGCGGCCATTCGTACGCCGGCTGGTCCTCCGGGAACGGCCGGCTGATCCTCGACGTGTCGAAGCTGTCCCGGATACGCGCGTCCGGCGACGAGGCGGTGATCGGCGCGGGCGCCAAACTGATCGACGTCTACCGCGGACTCGCCGCGAAGGGCGTGACCATCCCGGCGGGCTCGTGCCCCACCGTGGGCGTCTCGGGTCTGGCACTGGGCGGCGGCCACGGGGTGGTGTCGAGGGCGTACGGCCTGACGTGCGACAGCCTCACGGGGGCGACCCTGGTCACGGCGGACGGCAAGCAGCTCACCGCGAGCGCGACCGAGAACAAGGACCTGTTCTGGGCACTGCGCGGCGCGGGCAACGGCAACTTCGGCGTCGTCACGGAACTCCGCTTCAAGACGCACCCGGCCCCGCAGGGCGTCGCGGCGAACATGTCCTGGCCGTGGTCGAGGGCGGCGGCGGTCCTGGCGGCCTGGCAGGAGTGGGGCCCCGACCAGCCGGACGAGATCTGGTCGTCCCTCCACGTCGAGAACGCGGCGGGCGGCACCCCCACCGTCTCCGTCTCCGCGTTCTCCCTCGGCACGTACGGCGACCTGCAGAACGCCGTGGACCGCCTGGCCGACCGGATCGGCGCCTCCGCGCGGAACGTCTCCCTCAGGCGCCGTTCCTACGAGGAGGCGATGGAGGTGTACGCGGGCTGCTCGTCCTTCTCGTCCGACGCCCAGTGCCATCTCCCGGGCCCGACACCGGGCCGCTCGCCCCAGGGAGCACTGAACCGTGAGACGTACGCGGGCCGCTCGGACTTCTTCGACCGCTCCATCTCGGCGGCGGGCATCCGGACACTGCTCTCCCGCATATCCGGGGTCCGGGGCGGCACGGGCAGCATCGCGCTCACCGCACTCGGCGGCGCGATCAACCGCGTCGACCCGACGGCCACGGCGTTCGTCCACCGCCGCTCACGCATGCTGGCCCAGTACATCGCGGCGTGGCGCCCCGGCACCTCGGGCAGCACATCGGAGTCCTGGCTGACGGCCACGCACACGGCCATGCGCCCATACGCCTCGGGGGCGGCCTACCAGAACTACACGGACCCCACCCTGCCCAACTGGCGAAAGGCCTACTACGGCCAAGCGGCCCCACACCTGAAATCCCTGAAATCCCAGTACGACCCAAAGAACTTCTTCAACTTCCCCCAGTCCCTGTAGCCCAAAAGACACCCGGAAACCGTTCACGGGCGAGGGGAACGGCGCAGTCGTCTTTGGGGGCGCGGGGAACTGCGCAATCTTTCGTCTTTGGGGCGCGGGGAACTGCGCAGTCTTTCGCTTTCAGGGGCGCGGGGAACGGCGCGACAAGCCCCCACCGGGCCCGCAGGAACCCACGACCGATCCACCCCAGGGGCGCGGGGAACGGCGCAGTCTTTCGTCTTTGGGGCGCGGGGAACTGCGCAGTCTTTTGCCTTCAGGGGCGCGGGGAACGGCGCGACAAGCCACAACGCACCCGCACCCGACAACGCACCCAACAGCCCCCGCAAGGGCACTGCAGGGGCACTACCTACGCCGCAAGATCCTTCTCCGCAGGATCAACGTCACTACGAGACCCGGGAATCACTTTCTCCCGAGCCCCGGCGGAGCGATCCGCCCGAACCAACCACCCCACCCGCCCAGACCGCTCGACAGCCTTGACGACAGGCGTCAACAAAGCGGTGGCGAGCGGCGAAAGCAGCAGCACGACCGCGGTCCCGAGCGCGAACCCCCCGACGACGTCGGTCGGATAGTGCACGCCCATATAGATCCGGCAGAACCCACCGAGCAGCGCAAGCCCTATCCCGACGAGCCCGAACTTCCGATTCGCGACGAACAGCCCGACGCCCATGGCCATCATGAGAGTCGAGTGATCGCTCACAAACGAATAATCGCTCTTGCCGCCGATGAGGACTTCAAGTCCTTCGTGGTCCACAAAGGGCCGGGGCCGTTCGACGAATCCCCGTATCGGCACATTCACGAGTACGGCGACCCCGGCGGCCAGCGGCGCCCAGATCAGTGAGGCCACGGAGGCCGCGGCCTCGTCCCCGCCCCGCCGCCGCACGTTCCACCAGCACCACAGCACCAGCAGAACCATGACGAGCAGGAGCCCCCACTCGCCCACGAACTCCATGACGCGGTCGAACCAGTGCGGCGCGTCTTTGGCGAGACCATTGATGTCGTAGAGCAAGTCGACGTCGGGGTTCGATCCGGAGTCGGCGAGTCCAGCCATGGTGCAACGGCTCCTTCGTCGTCATCTTTCCGACGCACCCATCGGATGCGTCGCGCCACAACCCCCGTCGTCGGCTACAAGAACAGGAACGCACACTCCCCTTCAATACGTTCCACCCTCCACCGAATGATCACGCAGACGTTATCGAAGAGAGATACATCGCCGCAGCTCAGGGGTGGGTTTCACACAGAGGTGGGCAATGCTTTCGCGCCATCTTCGGTCACCCGCGTCGCCCCGAAGTAGTCGGGGGTGTCGATGGAGTCGAAACGGATCACGGCCCCGGTCCGGGGGGCATTGATCATGTACCCGCCACCCACATAGATCCCCACGTGCCGGATGGCCCGGGAGTTGGTGAGGTCGTCCGAGAAGAAGACCAGGTCGCCGGGGAGCAGCTCGTCCCGCCCGGGGTGCGGACCGGCGTTGTACTGGTCGTTGGCGACCCGCGGCAGAGCGATCCCGACCGTCTCGTACGCGGCCTTGGTGAGCCCCGAGCAGTCGAAGCGTCCTCCCTGGTCAGCGGTGCCGTTGCCGCCCCAGAGATAGAGCGTGCCGAGCTTCTTCTGCGCGAAGTAGATGGCGCCGGCGGCCTGCTGGGAGGGCTGCACACGACCGACGGGAGCGGCGAAGCTCTCCTGCAGCGTCGTGATCGTCTTCACGTAGTTCTGGGTTTCCTTGTACGGCGGAACGCCCCCGTATTTGATGACGGCGTACGCCCCCGCGTTGTACGCGGCGAGCATGTTCTCCGTCTGGTTCCCGGGCGCGTCCTTGACGTACTTCGCGAGCGTGCAGTCGTACTTCGCGGCCGATGGAATCGCGTCATTCGGATCCCATACGTCGCGGTCGCCGTCACCGTCGCCGTCGATTCCGTGCGTGGCCCAGGTCCCGGGGATGAATTGCGCAATCCCCTGCGCGGCGGCCGGGCTCTTGGCGTCGGGATTGAACCCGCTCTCCTGATACAGCTGCGCGGCGAGAAGGGCCGGATTAATGGCGGTGCACAGATTGCCCCACTTCTGCACGAGTGTCCGGTACGCCGCCGGTACGGACCCCTTGGCGAGGCCGACAGCCCCCTGTCCGACACCGTTGGCGAGGTTCCCGGCGACCATGTAGACGCCGACCACCAGCACCATGACGAAGCTGAGCCCCGCCCCCACGGCGGCGGTCGCCACGATCCAGCCCTTACGCACCGTCAACCGCCCCTCGCCGCACGGTAATCCGAACGTCAGTGTAGATGCGCGGAGCCCATCACGGAATGATCACCCACCGACGACCCGGGACGGGGATACGGTTGTCCCACCCGGGACCACCCCCACGCCTTCGGCGCGCTCGTCTCCGTACCCAAGTCCGTACTCAAGGAGAACCGGATCCATGTCCGACATCCCCACGAACCTCACCTGGGAACGTGCCGCCCCGCCGGAAGCGACCGGTCCGGGTCCCTGGATCGAACTCGCCTTCGGTGACGACGAACTCGTCTACATCCGCGAGACCAGCGACCCCGAGACCGTCGTCACGACCACGCAGAAGAAGTGGGACGCCTTCGTACTCGGCGTACAGGCAGGCGAGTTCGACCACTTCGTGGAGGGAGTGGAAGGGTTCGAGGGATCCGCCGGATCTGAGGGATCCGAGGGCGGCCGACCCTAGACGGTCGACCCTAGGCGCCCGGCCCCGCCGAACCGCCCCTCGCCACACTCCGCGCCACACCCCGCGCCCACAGCACCAGCGGCACCTGGAGCGGCAGCCGGGCCAGCGCCGCGGCCTTCTGGGGCGCTGGCCGGTGACGCCAGTCCACGGCCATCTGGACGTTCGCGGGGAACACCCCGACGAAGAACGCGGTGGTGGCCAGCGCGGCCACCCGCCGCGTACGCGGCACCGCCACCCCGGCCGCCAGCGCCAGCTCGACGACCCCGCTCGCGTACGTCCAGGTCCGCGGCGAACCCGGCAGCACGCGCGGGATCGTCGCGTCGAACTGCCGGGGCACCGCGAAGTGGGCGACGGCGGCGGAGGCCAACAGGCCTGCGAGCAACAGGGGCGAGCGTTCCGGCCTTGGCACGGTTCCTCCTCCGAGAGCCCATGAAGGGCTGTGGCAGCGGCTACCGCGCGAGGTTACTCGAAAGTAAGTAGCCGGGCGTCAGGAGGGCTCCGCCCCCGTGTACGCCGCCGTCGTCCGGTCCGCCCTCCCCCGGGCGACCTCCTCGGCCTCACCGGCGGCGACGGCGGCCGCGTACCACCCCTCGCTGCTCAGCCCGGCGAACCGCAGCCCCTCCGCGGTCCCGAACCAGGCCATGGCCTCCTGGGGATCGACGGCCGCGCCTGAGGACAGATGGAGGGTGAGCCCGATGAGGGCCATGTCCCAGCCGACGCCGACGGCCCCGGGCCCGAACTGCTGCCACTTCTCGTCGTCGTCGGGGGCGATGTGGTCCAGCTCGAAGCGCGTACCGCCGTCCGCCGTCGGGGTCAGCCGCAGCTCGATCCAGCTGACGTTCCCGCCGAACTCCCACGTCGCGGTGAAGCCCTTCGGCGGGTCGCAGCGCTCGACGGTGCCGCCGGCGTTGCCCTCCAGCTGGTACGTGCCGCCGGGGCGCAACTCGCCGGTGACGGGCAGGAACCAGCGCGGGATGCGCTCGGGATCCGTACAGGCCTCCCAGAGGTCCTCGACGGTCGTGTCATACGTCTGACTCACGGTCACCACGTGGGCCTCACCGGCCTCCATGACCCGGCTGCCGACCTGGCGCCGCACGGCGTTGATCTGATGGCTGACGTCGATCATGCGCTGCTCCTCCACTGGGATGTCACTGAGTCCGTCACTGCATCCGTCACTGCGTCCGTCAACAAGCCGGTCACTGCGAAGGGTTGCCGTCGCCGGGGCCGCCGTCGCCGGGCCGCTCGCGCAGCCGGCGTTCGCGCTTGCCCCGGGCCACCTCGGTGGACAGGGCGTCGAGGCGGGGCGTCCAGAAGCGCCGGAAGCGGTCCAGCCAGGCGTCGACGTCACGCAGGGGGTCCGAGTTCACGGCGTACAGCCGACGGGCCCCCTCCGGCCGGACCGTGGCGAACCCGTTCTCCCGCAGGACCTTGAGGTGCTGTGAGACGCCGGGCTGGGATATCCCGAACTCTTCCCGCACGACCTCGCTCACCGCCCCGGAGCTCATCTCGCCGTCCGCGAGCAGCTCCAGGATCCGTCGGCGAACGGGGTCACCGAGTACGTCGAATGCGTGCACAGGACCAACGTATCACTGGGTGCTTATATAAGCACCCAGTGATGAAAAGTGGCGGTCGCCGCTCCCACCCCGGCGCACCCCGCCACCCCGTCCGGGATAGCCTGCCCCACAACAAAACGGGCGGCGTCTACACACCAGGAGACGCACGGCCCGGAGGACATCGGCACGACGGACCGGCGCACTCGGGACGGAGTCGGGCTCGATGGACGGGCGGAATCGGCCACTATCAGTTGGCATTCGCGTAAGAGTGGCTAACGACGGAACCACACCACAGGTTCCGCATCTACTTCATTGCCCGGCGTGACCTGCCGTGATACACAGAGTGACGATACGCCTCCCCGTATGCCGTCCTGCGCCCCCCTGAAGGGTCCCGCGAGCTCCGGTGACAAGGGATTCGTACGAAACCCGCCAATCAATGACGCCAAGTCGACATGCGACCGCATCATTGTCAGCGACAATAGCCGTGACCTCTGCGCAGAGTGGCAGAGGAGGCAGAACAACCCACTAGGGGCGGTGACTTACATGCTTTTCGCAGCCGAAAAGGGCGACATCAACACGATCATCGGCGGAATCGCTCCGGACTGGGGCCCGTTCGGCACCCTGGGCAACGAAGCCCGCGTGATGATCGAGGTCGTGATGGCGGTCGCCATCCTCCTGTGCCTCGGCATCGCGATCTGGGGAGCGGCGAAACAACGGATCGGCGCGACCGCCCTCCGCGACACCTTCAGCGCGGAACAGGGCAAGGGTCTGATCATCGCGGGTCTCACCGGCGTCTTCATCATCGGTTCACTGGGCACGCTCTTCACGATCGTGTACGGCATGGCCGTCTAGGCGGCCGCCGGCCCGGTGCCCCCGCACCCGGCCCGGCCCATTCGCGTCCCTCCTCTACCCCACCCGTCCGTCGTGCCCACCGGCTGAGGTTGCGTTTCCTGATGTCCAGTCACCACACCGCGCCCACGCGGGAACCAGCGGGGCTACCGTCATATGACGCGGTTCAGCATGAGGTCGAGGGGGCGTACGCGGCATGAGTGTCGGTGACGAGCACGGAGCGCGCGGCGAGGACGGCGGGTACGGAGGCACCGGCCAGACCCGCACGAGGCTCCCCGACGGTGCCGGTGACGCCTACGGAGGTGCGCGACGCGGCGGCCGTTCGTCGTCACGCAGCCTCGTCACGGTGGTGGGAGTCGTGGTCCTCCTGATCGCAGCCATCGCCTTCGCGAACCGCGGCGGCGGAGGCTCCGGCTCGGCGGACGACGACGGAGGCGGGGGGAAGGCGGGTTCGGCCCCCACGGCCCCCTCCGGAGAACAACCGGTGAAGTCGAAGGCGGGCGGGATCCCGACCGGGTACGCCCAGGACGACCAGGGGGCGCAGAGCGCGGCGGCCAACTACACGGTGGCACTCGGTTCCGACGGCATGTTCAACACCGCCAAGCGGCACGAGATCGTGCAGACGATCGCCGACCCCGGCGCGCTGGACAAGCTCGAGTCCGGGTTCGACGCGGACTACTCGGCGGCCCTCCTGAAGAAGATCGGCCTCGACGAGGACGGCGGCGCGCCCGCCGGGAGCACCTTCGTCAACCGCACGCTGCCGGTGGGCACCAAAGTCACGTCCAGCAGCCCCGACGCGGCCACCGTCGAAGTCTGGTGCAACAGCCTCTTCGGGCTCACCGGAGACACGTCCACCAAGCCCGTGACCAACGGGTGGTTCACCGTGACCTTGAAGTTGAACTGGGCCAGTGACGACTGGAAGGTCCTGGAGACCAGCCAGAAGACCGGCCCGACCCCCGTCAATGGTGACAACCCCGTCTCCGGGTCCGACGAGATCGGCAAGGCGGTCGAGGAGTTCGGAGGGTTCACGTATGCCCGGTAGCCCGCAACGCGTACTCAAGCTCACCGGCGTCGTAGCAGTCGTACAGACCGCAGTGGTGCTGCTGGCTTCGCAGGCCCATGCGGCTCCGACGCCTACGCCGACCGCCTCGGAGGATCCCTGCTCACTGATCGCGGGTCCCGCCAGGGACTACTGCGAACGCGGCAGCAACAGCCGCACCGGCCCCTCCCTCGACGACCCCACCACCGCCCTCGACCCCCTCGCCTCCCTCGCCAAGGGCTGCGCGAAGGCCGCCTCCTGGACCATCGACAAGCTCAGTGACGCCGTCCAGAACACGGCGACGGTCGACTTCACGAACCCCACGTTCCTCCAGCAGTACGCGGTCGTCTTCGCCGCGTCGACCATCCTCACCCTCCTCCTGTGGCTGCTCGCGGTCGCCAAGCGCGCCGTGCGGGGCGTCCCCCTCAGCACGGCCATCGGCGAAGCGATCGGCTTCCTCTGGCTGACGGTGCTGGCCTCGGCCTTCACCCCGCTCGTCCTCTACACCGTCGTCTCGGCGACCGACGGCATCGCCGAGGTCCTCGCCAAGACGACCGGCAACCAGACGGACACGTTCTTCGGCAACTTCTCCGGCGCCCTGAACAAGGGCACCGACATCGGCGGCGGCCCGATCATGCTGATCGTGGTCTCCCTCGTGTCGATCCTCGCCGCCGGCGTCCTCTGGCTCGAACTGGTGATCCGCGCCGCCCTCCTCTACGTGGGCGCGCTCCTCGGCACGGTCGTCTACGCCGGCCTCGTCGACAAGAACCTCTGGGGTCACGTCCGCCGCTGGGCCGGCATCATGATCGCCGTCATCCTCGTGAAACCGGTCATCGTGATCGTGCTGGGCCTCGCCGGAGCCCTCTCCGCGGAGGACGGCCCGGACTCCTTCTCCGCCGTCGTCTCCGGCCTCGCGATCATCCTGCTGGCCATCTTCGCCAGCGCGATGATCTACCGCTTCGTCCCCGGCTTCGGCGACGAGATCGCGGGCGGCCGCAACAACCGCATCATGCAGGGCGCCGAGGGCAAGGCCGCGGCCGCCATCAGCTCGCCCGCCCACCTCGTCGCCCAGGGCATCAAGACCCACAGCACCCGGGCCGACAACAACGGCGGAGGCGGCGGCAACAGCGGCGCCCGCCCCTCGAACCCCGTCTCCGGCGGCGTCGCGGCCCACAGTTCACGCGGCTCCTCGGGCGGTGGCGGCGGATCGTCCCCCTCCGCACCCCCGCCCCGCTCCAGCCCGATCAACACCCCCCACGCCGGGAACAACCGGAACAACAGCAACGGCAACAGCAGCAACAACCGCACGGGAGGTGAAGGGCGTTGACGACCGAGTCCCACGTGTCCCATCCGGTCACGCCCCGCCGTACATATCTGATCGGCCGCGCCCGGCCGAGCGCTATCGTCGGCCGCAACCGCGAGTCCGGCGAGATCGGGCTCATCATCGCGGGCGCGTTCCTCGGCATGATGTGCGGTCTGATCGTCCCCGTGCTCTCCCTGCGCATCGTGCTGCTCATGGGCTTCCCGATGCTCGCGCTGGCCGCGGTCTACGTCCCGTACAAGCGGCGGACCTTCTACAAGTGGTTCGAGATCAACCGCAGTTACAAGCGCGGCCTGCGCCGCGGCACCGCCTACCGCAGCAACGTCATGGAGTCGGGCACCTACACCGACGGCCGTGAGGTCGAGATCGGCCCGCCCCCGGGCATCGGCCGCATCTCCTGGCTCGCGGCGCCCTTCGGCCCGGACGAGATCGCCGTCCTCCTGCACGCCGACCGCAAGACCGTCACCGCCGCCATCGAGATCGAGGGCCCCGGCGTCGGCCTGCGCGACAGCGAGGACCAGGAAGCCCTCGTCGACCGCTTCGGCACGCTCCTCAAGCACGTCGCCAACGGAGACGGCTTCGTCACCCGCATCCAGATGCTCGCCCGCACCCTGCCCGCCGACCCGGACGCCCACGCCAAGGACGTCTCCGTACGCGGCGACGAGCGCGCCCCCGGCTGGCTCCAGGAGTCGTACGAGCAGCTCAGTTCCATGGTGTCGACGAGCAGCGAACAGCACCGCGCCTACCTCGTCGCCTGCATGCACTACTCGCGCGAACTGGCCGCCGAGGCCCAGGCGATGGCCCGCGCCGCCCGTCCCAAGGGCGGCAAGAAGCTCGACAAGGACGCCGGACTCGCCGTCGTCATGGCCCGCGAGCTCACCGACATCTGCTCCCGCCTCCAGGAGGCCGACATCCGGGTGCGCCAGCCGCTCGGACAAGGGCGGCTCTCCTCCCTCGTGCATTCGATGTACGACCCGGACCACCCCATCGACCACATCCAGGCCATGACCAAGCGCAACGCCTGGCCGGCCGAGCTGGACGCCATGGAGCCGACCTACCTCCAGGCCAAGACCCGCGAGTCCTCCACCCGCGCCCCCTGGTGCCACTCCACGGCCTGGGTGAAGGAGTGGCCGATGACCCCGGTGGGCGTCAACTTCCTCGCCCCGCTGCTCGTGCACACCCCGGACGTCATCCGCACGGTCGCCGTCACGATGGACCTCGAACCCACCGAGGTCGCCATCGAGCGGATGCTGACCGAGAAGACGAACGACGACGCCGAGGCCAGCCGCCAGGCAAAGATGAACCGCACCGTCGACCCGCGCGACGTCGCCTCGCACAACCGCGTCGACCAGCGCGGCCAGGACCTCGCGAGCGGCGCAGCGGGCGTCAACCTCGTCGGGTACATCACCGTTTCGTCCCGCAACCCCGAGGCACTCGCCCGCGACAAGCGGACGATCAGGGCCTCGGCCGGCAAGTCGTACCTCAAGCTCGAATGGTGCGACCGCGAGCACCACCGCGCCTTCGTCAACACACTCCCGTTCGCGACCGGCATCCGGAGGTAGGACTTCATGCGGGACCCGCTGTCCGTCCTCACGGAAAGCTTCACGTCCTTCCTCTTCGGCAAGGTCGAGACGACCCGCCCGCCGGTGCGCACCTCCACCGGCCAGGCCCAGGCCGTCTACCTGCCGACCGCGGCCCCCGGCCTCGGCGACTCCGGCGTCATCATCGGCCGCGAGGTGTACTCCGGGAAGGGCTACATCTACGACCCCTTCCAGCTGTACGGACAGCAGCTCCCGGCGCCGCACTGGCTGGTCCTCGGCGAGTCCGGCAACGGCAAGTCCGCGCTGGAGAAGACGTACGTCATGCGGCAGCTGCGGTTCAAGGACCGCCAGGTCGTCGTCCTCGACGCACAGGGCGAGGACGGGGTGGGCGAGTGGAACCTCATCGCCCAGGAGCTGGGCCTGACACCCATCCGCCTGGACCCGACCGCCGCCCTGGACATGGGGATCCGGCTCAACCCGCTCGACCCGGCGATCACGACGACCGGCCAGCTCGCGCTGCTCCGGACCATCATCGAGGTCGCGATGGGCCACGGCCTGGACGAGCGTTCCGGCTTCGCGCTGAAGGTCGCGCACGCCTACGTCAACGAGACGATCATCGACCGCCAGCCCGTTCTGACGGACATCGTCGAGCAGCTGCGCCACCCCGAGCCGGAGTCGGCGGAGGCGATGAACGTCGCCATAGACGACGTACGCGCCTGGGGTCTCGACGTCGCCCTGGTCATCGACCGCCTGGTCGACGGTGACCTGCGGGGCATGTTCGACGGCCCGACGACCGTGGGCATCGACCTGGACGCCCCGCTCATCGTCTTCGACCTGTCCCACATCGACCGCAACTCCATCGCCATGCCGATCCTCATGGCGATCGTCGGCGTGTGGCTGGAGCACACCTGGATCCGCCCCGACCGGAAGAAGCGCATCTTCCTCGTCGAGGAGGCCTGGCACATCATCAACAGCCCGTTCGTGGCCCAGCTGTTCCAGCGCCTGCTGAAGTTCGGCCGCCGCCTCGGTCTGTCCTTCGTGGCCGTCGTCCACCACCTGTCCGACGTCGTGGACGGAGCCGCCGCCAAGGAGGCCGCGGCGATCCTGAAGATGGCCTCGACACGGACGATCTACGCCCAGAAGGCCGACGAGGCCAGAATGACGGGCCGTGTCCTCGGTCTGCCCCGCTGGGCCGTCGAGATCATCCCCTCCCTCACGCCGGGCATCGCCGTGTGGGACGTCAACGGCAACGTCCAGGTCGTCAAACACCTGATCTCCGAGACCGAGCGCCCCCTCGTCTTCACCGACCGCGCCATGACGGAGTCGTCGGCCGACCACCTCGCGGACGACGCCCTGCGCGCCGCCGAGCTGGAGGCCGAGGAGCGGGCCGCGGCGTTCATGGAGCATCACCTGAGCGATCTCGACGACTCGTCCGAGTCCACAGTCGCGTAGAGGAGCGACCCGAGATGAGACCGGACGATCGCGACCGCTCCACCGGCGGCGGTCAAGGAGGCGTCCCCGACGGCCTGCTGCTCGGCATCCTGGCCTTCGTCCTCGGCATGACCGTCATGGTCTGGACGGCGACCGGCCTCGCCGGCCTCTTCTCGCACGGCTCCTGGCCGTCCGGGATCACCTTCCGCCGTACGCCCCTGGCCATACGCCAACTCGTCGAGGCCCCCCACGACCTGCCGAGCGCGTGGCCCGACACCCCACCCGACCAGCTCTCCGGGTACGGGCTCTTCTGGGGCCTGTTCATCGGCCAGCTGATGGTCCTGGTCGTCCTCACGGTGTTCGTGCTGGGCACGGTGGCGAGGTGGCGGGCGGGCAGGGCGAGACGCAGGGCACTCGCCGCGGCACCGGAACCGGACCTGCTGACCAAGGACGAGCCACGTGAGATCCCCCGGAGCCGGGCGGCGGAACGGCCTGAGGTGACGCGTCCGCCGGTCGAGCACACGGCGGTCGAGCACACGGCGGTCCGGGCGGCGGAGCCGCCCCTGGAGTCGGTTCCTGCTTCGCTTCCTGCGGAAACCGCCGAACGGGCCGGTGGGTGGGAAAGTCCCGCCCCAAGGGGACCCGTCGTGCTGGGCCCGCCCGAAACCCGTCATCCCCTCGCCGTCCAGGCGATCCGGGACGCGGACGGCCCCGCCCTCGTCATCACCTCCGACCCCGCCCTCTGGTCGAGCACGAAGGACGCCCGCGCGAAACTGGGCCCCGTCCTCCTCTACGACCCCTCCCACCTCTGCGACACCCCGGCCCGCCTCCACTGGTCCCCCTCCGCGGGCTGCGAGACCAAGGACACCGCGAAGGCCCGAGCGGCAGCGCTCCTCGCCCCGGTCCGCCCCACCGCCAGGATCGACCAGGCGGTCGCCGACACCGCGGAAACCCTCCTCCGCAGCTACCTCCACGCCGCGGCGGTGGACGGCCGCACCATCCGTCACGTCCACCGCTGGGCCCAGGGCGCCCAGGTCCAGGAAGCCGTACGCATCCTCCGTACGAACCCGAAGTCGGCCGCGGGCTCCGCGGGCGAACTCGAAGCGGCCCTCACCTCGCACCCGGAACGCCGTGACATCGCCCAGGAGTTGACGGCCCGAGCGCTCTCCGCGCTCTTCACCGTCAACGTCCGGGAAGCGTGCACTCCAAACCGAACCGACACACTCACCTTGGATTCCTTCGTCAACGAAGGGGGCACGCTTTATGTGGTCGGTGAACCCATCGAGGACCCGAGGTCGAACCCCGGCGCCATGCCGCTCCTGACGGCCCTCGCCTCAAGCGTGGTCGAGCGCGGCCGGCGCATGGCCGAACGGTCATCCTCCGGTCGCCTCGACCCACCACTGACCCTGGTCCTGGACGACGTGGCGGCGGTGGCCCCGCTCCCCCAACTCCCGGACCTGCTCGCCGCGGCCGACGGCACGGCCCCGGACCGAGGCCTCCCCACCCTGGCCCTCCTGCGCTCCCAGGAACAGGCCCGCTCCCGCTGGCCCCACCAGGACCTCCCGGTATGACCCACGGCGCCTGTGACCGCTACGACCGCTCGAACAGGAACTCCAGCTCCCGCGCACCCGAGTCCCCGGGCACGGGAACGCACTCCCCTGTGGGCACGAACCCGAACTTCCGGTAGAAGGCCTGAGCCCGCCCGTTCTCCTCGTGCACGAACAGCCGCGCACGCTCCAGGCCGGCGTCCTCCCAGGCCCACCGCAGCGCATGCGCGAACAGCCGCTCGGTGAGCCCGCTCCCCCGCACCTCGGGCCGCACGTACACCCCCACAAGATGCCCCTGCCGTACGTGGCTCACGGCCCCCAGCGCCCCGACGGCCCCGGCCTCCTCGACCAGCACGACCACACACCCGACCCACCGCCCACCGGGCCCCTCGGCGACGAGTTGCTGCCGTTCACGCACCCCCGCTGCGGCCCCGGCGGCCCGCTCCTGCCAGAAACTGTCGGGCCGCCCCACCGCGACCTCGTACGTGTCCAGAAAGGCCAGATGCGCCACCGGGTCCTGAAGAGCGGTCAACGCAAGCTCCTTCACCGCGGGCCACTCGTCACTGCCTATGGAACGGATCACGTACTCAGGATTCATGAGGGTCACCGTAACGAAACCCCATGCGCCGGCAGGTGCCGGAACGCAAAAAAGCCCCCGCACCGAAGTGCGGGGGCTTTCTCAATAATAGTTCGGCGGCGTCCTACTCTCCCACAGGGTCCCCCCTGCAGTA
>NZ_JBHXTO010000185.1:0-15848 GCF_042677425.1 Streptomyces sp. NPDC127119
ACCCAGCTGATGTTCCGCAGACCCGCTCCGGCGTCGGGCCGCCCGGCCCGCCCCCCCCACCCGGCCCCCCCCCGGCCCCCGACCCCCCCCCCGGGGCGGACCGGCCCCCCCCCCGGCGCGCCCGCCGCCCCCGCCCCTGTGGTGGCGTGGGGCCGTCGGCCGTGGAGCGGAGTGGAGCCGCAGGTTACTGGACGTCGATCGCGTCGCCCGCGGAGTTGACCGCCGGCGTGGTCGACGTGCCCGCGAAGGCGTAGCGGAAGGTGCCGTCGACGGAGGCCGTGACGGTGGTCTTCAGCTTGCCCGCGGAGCTGCCGGTGCCCGACTTCACGGTCTTGACGTCCGTGTAGGTGGACGTGCCCTTCTTCTTGAACTGGAGCTTCACGGACTGCTGGGTGTAGCCCGCGTACTTGTTCGTCTCCCAGTTGGCGCGCGTCAGGGCCCCGGTGACCGTGATGGTCTTGCCCTTCTTCACGGGCTCGGGAGAGGCGTTGACGGTGAGGCGGGAGTTGCGCAGCACCTTGGTGGTGGCCAGGTCGCCCTGGTCGGCGTAGGAGCCGGTGACGTAGTTGAGCAGCAGCGCGCCACCCTTCCAGGAGCCGGCGTCGCTGTTCAGCAGCTCGCCCTCGGACGGGAGGATGTCGACGTAGCCGGTGCAGTTGGCGACGGTCGCCGAGGCCTCGGTGCAGGTCGCCGCGTCGAAGCCGAAGATGACGTTGTCCGGGGTGGCGAACGAGCCCTTGTAGATGTACGGGCCGGTGGCGAAGTCCGCGGAGCCGAGGTCCACGTCGGCGCCGTGGGTCAGCTTGTAGGTCACCTTGGTGGAGACCTGGTTGGTGGTGCCGACCTTGTGCGACGAGGCGATCTTGAAGTTGGAGAAGGAGGCGTCCAGGTCGCCGTCGACGACCGCGGCGGCCGTGCTGCGCTGCGCCTTGGACACGCCGCTGTGGGCAGCCTCGAAAGCGGCGGCGGCGGTCCCGCGGTACGTGGAGTCGTCGGCCTGGGCGACCGGGACGGCGAGCGCGGAGAGGGCCAGGGCGCCGGTGACTGCGGCCACGGTGGCACGTATGCGCATATGTTTCCCCCGGTGGAGAAAGGGGCCCGACGGTCTTCTTCACGTGGGCCCGGGTGATCTTGGAGCCTGTTGGCTCGCATGATCAGATACATCGCGCGGACCGATGGTTGTACGGCGGGTGAATATTTTGTGACCATGTGACGCAGAACACGCCCACGGTCCGCCGGGGCGCACGGCGCGCGGCCACGCCCCGGCGGGCGGCGCTCAGTCGAACCAGCGGTCCCGGGCCAGTTCCTCGGTCCTGGACGGGTCCTCCAGGAGTGCGGCGACCTCGAAGCGGCGGGGCCACTGGCCGGCCGCCCACGCGAGGCCCGCGGCGACGCCCTCCAGCGTGGAGGCGTGCAGCACCCCGTCACGGGTGCGGCGCCAGTCGAGTTCGGTGCCGTCGACGACCAGTTCCTCGTGCTCGACATAGGTCGCGGGGGTCGAGGGGCCCAGCAGAACCCGTACGGACTCCGGTACGTCGTGTTCCGCGCCCTCGCTGGTCACCTCGCCGGTGACGGACTCGCTCAGCCGCCGGACCTGGAACAGTTCGGCGAGGTCGGCGGCCCGCGCGGGCCGTACCGGGAGCAGGGGCGTGCCCGCGGTGAAGGGCAGCAGATCGGGCGAGTCGACGACCATGGCGTCGGCCGCGTCCACGACCCGCACCTCGCCGTCCACCACGGCCCGCACCTCGTCCGGCAGGGTCACCTGGTCGGGATCGAGGTCCGCCAGCGCACCGTACAGGGCGTGCAGTTGGGACGCGGAGACCTCGCGGTCGGGGTCGGCGAGCCGGTCCAGCAGTTCCGCGCCGCCGCCCGGTTCGGCGAGCAGCGCGGCCACGGACGTACGGACGCCGAGGGCCCGCAGCACCTGCTCGTCGTCGAAACCGGCCGCGTCGGCGGCGTCGTACAGGCCGTGCAGGAGCGGGTCGCCGCCCTCGGCGCGCAGGCCGGCCGGGCGGCGGCCGTCGAGGACGGGGTGCCCGCGCAGCCACCAGGCGGTGTACGAGCGGATGATCTCGTGCGTCCCGTCCGGCAACAGCACGCGGACCGGCTGGGTGAGGGCGTCCCGCAGCGGCGGGCGGGAGAGCAGGGCGAGGGCCTCGGGCCAGCGGTCGTCGTCCACGAGGTCGAGGTCGCGCACGGCCACGATCTCGGTCGCGACGGGCGGCACCGGCGAGTCGGGCAGCCCGTCCAGGGCGTCCTCGCACCACACGTCCACGGCGTCGAGCAGCCCGGCGTCGTCGGGTTCGGCGAAGTCGCCGTCCTTCGGCTCCAGTTCGTCGGGGTCGAGGACGACGTCCGTGGCGCGTACGAGGGTGAAGTTCGCGAGGACGCCACAGGCGGCGAGGGGCTGTTCGCCCCAGCGTTCGGCCAGTTCGGGGTCGACGGAGGCGAGTTCGTCCTCGCGCATCACCTGGGCGAAGGGGCTGCCGGGCAGGACGAGTTCACCGGCGGGGACGAGTTCGCCCTCGTCGTCGGGGAGCGCGAGGGCGCCGAGCCAGGGTTCGTCGCCGGGTTCGAGGTCGGCGTCCCGGACGAGCGCGAGGACGGTGTCGGCCAGTTCCTCGGCGTCGGGGGTGGTGTCGTCGTCCCAGGCGCCGCGGTCGTCGTCGAGGGAGCCTGCGACGGCGGCGCGGACCTGCGGGGTGGTCAGGACGGCCCGCGCGGTGGCCGGGAGGGCGCCCAGCTTCTCCAGGAGCGGATGGACGGCGTCCGGATGGGCGACCTTGAGCCCGAGCCGGGCGAGCGCGTCGGGCGCGGCCCCGGCCGTGGTCGTGCTCGCAGCCGTGGTCGTGGCGCCGTCCGCGGTGGGCAGCAGGACCTGGCGGGGACCGATCGTCGTCCGGCCGTCGGCCAGCGGGACCGGCAGCCCGGAGAGCCGGTCCGGGTCGACCCCGGCGAGACTGTCGTACAGGCGCCGCCACCACTCGGGAGCCTTCTCCAGACCCGCGAGCCGGTCGACCGCCTCGGCCAGCGGGACCCGCGCGACCCCCAGCGTGCGCAGTTCCGCCCGCCGTTCGAGCCCGGCGGGCAGGAGGCTGGGCAGCACCTCCGCGAGCACCCGTACGGTGTCGGCGCCCGCCCCCTCCACGACCTCGGCGTCGCGGGGACGCAGGGCCTCGGGCAGATCGGAGTCGTCGTCGTCCTCACCGGTCCCGGCGGCCGGTCCGGCCGCGGGCGGCAGGAACTCCGTACGCGGCAGCCGGTCCAGGATCGCCTGCCGCAGGGACCCGTCCAGTTCGCCCTTGCCGAGCGGGCCGGGCACCAGGTCGATGATCCCCGCGGTCACCGGCCGCCAGGCGGCGAGCAGTTCGACGTACGCCTCCGCCGCGCGCTGCACCAGGAAATCGGTCAGCGGACCGGGGGCCGCGTGGCGGCGGGTGGTGTCGAGCGGCAGCGAGGCGATGAGCAGCGCGGGCACGCCGAGGGGTTCGTCGCTGGGGGTGGGCGCGTGCACGACGGGGCCGGTGCGGGGGCGGCCCGGGGTGCCGTCGGCGTCGACCGGGACGGCCCAGGTGACCGACCAGTGGGGGCGCAGGCGCTCCTCGACGGGCCGGTCGGCGAGCAGGGCGGGCTCCAGGGAGCCGTGCGCGGAGACGGTACGCCAGCGGGTCGTGCCGTCGCGGGAGTCCTCGACGACCACGCAGCCGCCGTCCTCCTCGGTACGGCGCCGAACGGTCCGTACGCTGCCGTCGCCGCTCTCGACGACCACTTCCGCCAGGCCGGGCAGGGCGAGCAGCAGGGCGTCGTCGACACCGTCGAGAAGCCGCTCCGCGAGCGCCTCGGCGGCGGGGTCCCGCAACGGCAGGACGACGACACTGTCGTACGAGTCCGGCGCGGAGCCCTCGGCCGCGAACGGCAGCCGGAGCAGGGGTACGTGGCCGTCGCGGCGGCGCAGTTCGTCGCCGAGGCCGGGGCTGTGGCGGGCGATGTCGGTGGCGAGGTCGCGGGCCTCGACGAGGGACCAGCGGACGCCGCCGTGCCGGCCCAGCAGGGCGGGTTCGTCGGTGACGGCGAGGACCGCCGCGAAGCCGACTCCGAAGCGGCCGACCGCGCTGTCGCTGTCGTCGCGCTTGGCGGAAGCGCGCAGGGTGGAGAGGGATTCGACACCCGTGGCGTCCAGGGGGGCGCCCGTGTTGGCGGCGGCGAGGACTCCGTCGCGCAGGGTGAGGCGGAGGCGGCCGGGGACGCCTGCGCGGGAGGCGGCGTCGGCGGCGTTCTGGGCGAGTTCCACGACGAGGCGGTCGCGGTAGCCGCCGAGGACGAGGTCCTCCTCGGAGTTGGCGTCCTCCCGGAACCGTGCCGGGCTCGTCGCCCAGGCGTCCAGCACCCCGCGTCGCAGCCGGGCCGTCCCGAACGGATCCGCGCCCTCGGCTGCCGGCCGCACGAAGTTGCTCACGCTTGACACTCCCTCATCGTCGTACGCCCGCGCGCATCGGCCGGCCGCGGCAAGAAGGTACCGCGCGGGTCCCTTGGCAGGGGGCCAGGGCCGGAAGGGGTGGCTCCGCCGCGTGGGTGGGTGCGGGTGGGTGGGGGCTGGCCGCGCAGTTCCCCGCGCCCCTGAAAAGCGAAGGACGCCAAAAAAACTGCGCCGTTCCCCGCGCCCCCAAAGACCTAAAGCCAACAGACTGCGCCGTTCTCCGCGCCCCTTAAAAGCCAAAGACAAAAGACTGCGCCGTTCCCCGCGCCCCTGACGGGGCCCGAGGGGGCGAAGGCGCAGTCGAGCCCCTGAGGGGCGCGGGGAACTGCGCGGCCAGCCACGACGTGCCTGCGGACGGCGAACAACCGGGGCCGTGCGCCCCCTCAGGGGCGCGCGAGCGCGCGTCGCAGGCTAGCTGTGGCCGTATTCCGATGCGGACCCGTCCGGCCCCACCGGCACCGACCCGGAGTCCGGCGAGGGCCGAAGCGGGAACGGATCCACCCGGGTCTCGTCGATCACCGGCGGCGCGGGCCGCGCAGGCGCAGGCATGACCGCCGCCTCGGAATGCCCACCACATCCATACGAGAGCGACACCACACGTCCATCCGCGGGCGAGAACTCATTCGCACACAAACCGAACGCCTGGCCGAGCGACCCGCCCACGGGATTCAGGAACCCACAGCTGACACACGTCGCGGGAGCGGCCTGCGCCATCGCGGTCTTCGCCCCGTACGACTCCTCCCACCGGTCCGCCGCGACATGCAGCCCGTACCGGGACAGCACGCGCGCACGCCGCATCCCCAGTTCCTCGGCCACGGACGCGATCGACCCGCGGGACGGCACGAGCGGCAGCGCGGCGGGCGTGCGCGCCGTGATCTCGGCGTCCTCCGCCTCGGCCAGCTGGGCCATCTCCTCGGAGATCGGCGCGTTCGGAGCGGGTTCGTCCTCGCCGGAGTAACCGGGTTCCAGACGCAGATCCTCCGCGTCCGTGGGCAGCAGGTCCCCGGGGCCCATGTCCCCCGGCCGGAGCCGCTCGCTCCACGGCACCCACTCGGGTGCCAGCAGGGCGTCGGTGCCGGGCAGCAGCACGGTCTCGTCGAGGGTGACGACCTTCGCCCGTGAGGCCCGGGCCACCGTCACGGCCCAGCGCCAGCCGCGGTAGCCCATCTCCTTGCATTCGAAGAAGTGCGTGACGACGCGGTCGCCTTCGCTGACCAGTCCCGCGTGCTCCCCCACCACGCCGGGAGCGGCGGCCTCCTCGGCGGCTGCCCGGGCGAGGTCCACGGCCTCGGCACACAGGCGGTCAGGGGTTCGGCTTCGCGTTGTCGCGCTCACAGGTATCGCTTCTCTCCTACGCCGTCTCACGAGTGCGCCATCCCTCGACGGGGGTGCGGACGGAGCGGACCGGAGGGCCGCGTCGACGTCCGCGCCCGATCGCACTCGGGCGCACCTACGTCATCCATTCTGCGGGATGACCGAGAGGCGCGCGGCCGAGAACAACCGCCGCGGGCGCGCTACGCACGCTACCGTCTCGTCGGCGCTGGGCCTACACCGGCGTTGCCTTCATGCTGTCGCGGCGTTTCCCCGACCGGGCGAACGGGACACTCCGGATGGGTGCGCGGGACCCTCCGGACGGGGTCCACGAGGCGCTTCCGGCAGGGGCCACAGGGCGGTCCCGGCCGGGTCCGGGGGCCGCTGCCGGCCGGGTGCGCGGGGCGCTCACGGCGGGTGCGCAGAGCGCCCTTCGCGCATGTCCGGCACCCGATCCCCCACCCCCACTCCGCCGCTATACGGGCGGTAACTGCGCTAGTTCCGCCAATCTCGGGGCACTATTGCGGAGTGGCAGCCGCAAGGTCGCCCCAAGGCGCCACCGGAATCGGTGAGGCCGGGGCAGGACGTAAGAGCGGGTCGGGTCCGGTGCGCGGGGCCGTCCGTTCCGTCGGGCATGCCCTGCGCCTGCCGTTCAGCGGTACGGCGAGAGGCATCAGAAAAGCTACACACGCGCACGGCGCGGGCGAGTCGGGCCTCGGCAAACTGATCGAACTGCACGGGGTGAACGGCGCCGGCGACATGCTGATCACCGTCGCGCTCGCCTCGACGGTCTTCTTCTCGGTCCCGACGGACGAGGCCCGCGGCCGGGTCGCGCTCTACCTGGCGATCACGATGGCCCCGTTCACGCTGCTCGCCCCGGTCATCGGCCCTCTCCTGGACCGCCTCCCGCACGGCCGGCGTGCCGCGATGGCGGGCGCGTTCATGGCGCGCGCGTTCATGGCCCTGCTGCTGTCGGGCGCGGTCGTCACGGGCAGCATCGAGCTGTACCCGGCCGCTCTCGGCGTCCTGGTGGCCTCGAAGGCGTACGGCGTGGTCAGAAGCGCCGTGGTGCCCCGGCTCCTGCCCCCCGCGTTCTCCCTGGTCAAGGCGAACTCACGGGTCACGCTCGGCGGTCTGCTGGCGACGGGCGTGGCGGCCCCGATCGGAGCGGGCCTGCAGGCCCTCGGCCCCCGCTATCCGCTCTACGGCGCCTTCCTGATCTTCGTGGCCGGTACGTTCCTGTCGTTCTCCCTGCCGCACAAGGTCGACTCCGCCAAGGGTGAGGACAAGGCCCTGCTCGCCGCGGACGAGCAGCATCTGCACGGTCCGCACCTCAAACAGCCCAAGCGTCCGGGGCTGCGCACGGTCGGCACGGCGGTCACGCACGCGCTCGCCGCGAACGCCGCGCTGCGCGGACTCTCCGGGTTCCTGATCTTCTTCCTGGCGTTCCTGCTGCGCGAACACCCCCTCGCGGGCGCCAGCGCGGCGGTCTCGCTGACGATCGTGGGCGTGTCGGCGGGCGTGGGCAACGCGCTGGGCACGGCGGTCGGGGCGGCCCTGCGATCGCGGGCGCCGGAGCTGATCATCGTCACCGTGGTCGCGGTCGTGCTCGGCGTGGCGATCACGGCGGCGGTGTTCTTCGGGGTGCTCCTGGTGGCGGTGCTCGCCGCGTTCGCCGGGTTCGCCCAGGCGCTGTCCAAGCTGTCCCTGGACGCGCTGATCCAGCGGGACGTGCCGGAACTGGTGCGGACGTCGGCGTTCGCCCGCTCGGAGACGATCCTCCAGATGGCCTGGGTGGTCGGCGGGGCGATCGGTATCGCGCTGCCGCTCATCGGCTCGCTCGGGATGGCGGTGGCCTCCGGGATCATCGCGCTCGGCTGGCTCACCACGGTCCGCGGGCTGCTGAGCACGGCCCGGCACGGCGGCAGGCAGCACGCGCACCTGGCCTGAGCCGCCCGGACCCCACCCGCCGTCGGCCCGACCCCCGCCCGGCCACCGTCTGCCCGCCGCCCGATCCCCGCCCGGCCGTCACCTGCTCGCCGGAGTGATCCGGGCCCGCGGCACGCCGCGTACCCCACCCACATAGCCGGGCCGCGCGACCCGCCCGATAACCTTCGGCCATGAGCTCCCAGCGTCCCCTTGCGCGCCGTCGCCGCGCCGTCGCCGCCGCAAGTGCCGTTTCCGCCGGACTTCTCGTGCTGTCCGCCTGTGACAAGCCGACGCCGATGGCCACGGTCACGGTCGGCAAGAACTCGGTCAGTGTCGAGGCCGAGTGCTACGAGGACGGCAAGACCATCGGCAAGGAGGAAGCGACCAAGTGCGCCCTCAAGAAGTCCTCCGACACGATCAGCGTCTCGCAGGGTGAGACGCTGCGCATCGGTGTCGACCCGGAGATCGCCGACGAGGGCTGGGCCCTGTGGCTCAACGGCCAGCAGGTCACGTCCCCCTTCAAGAAGACGTACTACGCCTTCGAGGGCGTCGACCTCTTCGCCGAGCAGTCGGGCCAGGCCGCCCCGAAGACGATCTACATCAGCGTCGTCCAGCAGAACAAGGCCGGTACGCAGGTCCAGGGCGTCTGGAACTTCAAGCTTGAGAACGCGGACGCCTGAGCCGCCGCTGAGCCGCCCGATCCTCATGGAGCGCCGCTCATGCGTGTCCTCGTAACCACCGCCGTCCCTGCCGAACGGGACGCGGTGGCCGCGGCGTTCACGGCGCCGGCATCGGCGTCGCTGGTGCTCCATCCTCTCGCCGGTGGCGTGGGACCGGCCGCGGCCGCCGCGTCGACCGCCGCCGCGCTCACCACGGCCGCGCTGGGCGGTGAGCCGTACGACCTGGTCGTCTCCGCCGGTATCGGCGGCGGGTTCCTGCCCGACGCGCCCGTCGGCTCGCTCGTCCTCGCCGACGAGATCACGGTCGCGGACCTCGGCGCCGAGACCGCCCAAGGATTCCTTCCGGTCACCGAACTGGGGTTCGGGACCGTCACGCACCGGCCGCCGGATTCACTCGTACGGGAGATCGCGGCCGTCACAGGAGCACGTCAGGGGTCTGTCCTGACCGTCAGCACGGTGACCGGCAGCGCCTCGCGCGCGGCGGAACTGCGCCGGCGCCACCCGCGCGCGCTCGCCGAGGCCATGGAGGGCTTCGGGGTGGCGGAGGCCGCCGCGGCGCACGGCGTCCCCGTCCTGGAGCTCCGTGCCGTGTCCAATCCCGTGGGCCCCCGGGACCGCGCCGCCTGGCGGATCGGCGAGGCCCTCACGGCACTCACCGGGGCCTTCGGGAAGCTTGCGCCCGTACTGGAGAGTTGGAACCCACATGACCTCACCCACTGAGCCCTCGCAGACGTCTCAGCCCTCGCAGTCCCCGCAGTCCTCCGAGACGCAGCCGCTGAAGATCGCGTACTCGCCCTGTCCGAACGACACCTTCGTCTTCGACGCCTGGGCCCACGGCCGGATCCCGGGGGCGCCCGCGCTCGACGTGACCTTCGCGGACATCGACATCACCAACGGCATGGCCGAACGCGGCGAGTTCGACGTCCTGAAGGTGTCGTACGCCGTCCTGCCGTACGTCCTGGACGAATGGGCCCTGCTGCCCTGCGGGGGCGCCCTGGGGCGCGGCTGCGGGCCGCTGGTCCTCACCCGGGAGCCGGGCGTGGACCTCACCGGCCGTACCGTCGCCGTGCCCAGCGAGCGGTCGACCGCGTACATGCTGTTCCGCCTGTGGGCCGCCGACACGGTTCCCGGCGGGGTCGGCGAGATCGTGGTCATGCCGTTCCACGAGATCATGCCCGCGGTACGGGACGGGAAGGTGGACGCCGGACTCGTCATCCACGAAGCCCGATTCACGTACCAGAACTACGGGCTGCACAAGCTCGCGGACATGGGCGAGCACTGGGAGCTGACGACCGGGCTGCCGATCCCGCTGGGCGCGATCATCGCCAGGCGGTCGCTGGGCGAGGCCGCGCTGGGGCTGCTCGCCGAGTCCGTCCGGGCGTCCGTGCGGGCCGCCTGGGACGATCCCGAGGCCTCCCGGGCGTACGTGCTGGAGCACGCGCAGGAGATGGACGCGGCGGTCGCCGATCAGCACATCGGGCTGTACGTCAACGAGTTCACGGCGGATCTCGGTGAGGACGGGTACGCGGCGATCCGGGGCCTTCTCACGCGGGCGGCGGCGGAGGGGCTTGTGCCCGCGCTTGCGCCGGGGGCGCTGGACTTTCCCTGACGGGTCCCTCGCCGGGAGGTGCGGGGTCGGCGGGCGGGTGCGGATTGTGGGTGCGGGTCCGGTGGGGGCCGGCCGCGCCGTTCCCCGCGCCCCCGGAAAAGGGGTGGCCGGGGGCGGCTGCCGGGTACGGGTCCGCTGTGGCTGGCCGCGCCGTTCCCCGCGCCCCTCATGTGGGCTGCGCCCAGCCAGGTGCGGATTGTGGGTGCGGGATCGGTGGGGGCCGCGCCCCTCGTGTGGGCTGCGCCCGTGAGGGCGCAGCCCGGGTCGGCTATACGTCCAACTGGTCCGCCACCGCGCGCAGTAGGCCTGCGATCTTTGCGCCTGAGGCCTTGTCGGGGTAGCGGCCCCGTTCCAGCATTGGCGTGATGTTTTCCAGGAGGGTCGTCAAATCCTGGACGATGGAGGCCAGTTCGTCGGGCTTGCGGCGCTGGGCTGCCGCGACCGACGGCGTGGGGTCCAGGAGCGTCACCGAAAGTGCCTGGTCACCGCGTTGTCCGGCGACCACACCGAACTCCACCCGCTGCCCCGGCTTGAGAACATCGACTCCGGCGGGCAGGACCGAGGAATGAACGAAGACGTCGCCGCCGTCGTCGCGGGAGAGAAAGCCGAAGCCCTTCTCACTGTTGAACCACTTGACCTTGCCGGTAGGCACGTCTGTCCTCGTCCTCGTACTCGTCGGAAACTGCGTCGGAAAGACTTCAAGACTTCGGCTGAAACTGCTCGGGAAACAGGTCCGTACAGCACTACAGCGGGTCGTCGGACCCGCCTGTACCAAGGCTAATGGTCCGGCGGCTGCTGACAAGACGTCGCCGGATTGTTCCTCCGGGCAGGGAACTACCCTGGTCGAGTGCGTGACAAAACCCAACCGAATTCCGCCGTGGCCGGAGAACGACTCATCCGTGCCGGTGCCATCGTGTTCTTCGTCGGAGCTGTGGCCACTCTGGTCACCGTGGCCCCGCTGCTGCTCGACACGACGCCCTTTCCTACGTACATGTTCGGTCTGAGCATGTTGATGGGCGTCGGATTCCTCATCGCGGGAGCGGGGGTGTTCCAGTCGATCGCCGACGGCCGCCGGCAGGCACGCGGAAGTTCGTGACCGCCCGCCGGTCGCCTACCGGTGGGCCGCCAGCCAACCCGGGAACTCCAGCAGGTCCTTGAGGACCACGTCGGCGCCCGCCGCGCGCAGTTCCTCCGCGTCGCACGGGCCGGTGGCCACCGCGACGGACAGCGCTCCGGCGGTCCGCGCGCCGCGTACGTCGCCGGTGTGGTCGCCGACGTAGACGCCCGCGTCGTACTCGCGCAGGGCCTCCGCCTTGCGCTCGGCCCACAGGTCGCCGATGACCGCGTCGGCGTCGATGCCGAGATGGCTGAGATGCAGCTTGGCGTTCGGCTCGTACTTGGCGGTGACGACGATCGCCCGTCCCCCGGCGGCCCTCACCGCCGCGATCGCCTCGCGGGCGCCGGCCATCGCGGGCGTCGGGGCGATGGCGTGGGTGGGGTACATCTCCCGGTAGACGTCCGCCATGGCCGCGACCTCGTCGGCCGGAAACCAGTTGACCAACTCCTCCGCGAGCGGCGGCCCGAGCCGGGTGACGGCGAGATCGGCGTCGATGAAAGTGCCCGTCCGCACGGAAAGCGCCTGATAACAGGCCCGGATACCGGGCCGGGAGTCAATAAGGGTCATGTCCAGGTCGAACCCGACGGTCAACACACGAGAAGTCATATGAGCCATTGTGCCCACCCCGGCCCCCTTTCAGGGGCGCGGGGAACTGCGCGACAGGCCACAGCGCACCCGCACCCGGCAGCCGCCCCCGGCCACCCCTTTTCCGGGGGCGCGGGGAACTGCGCGACAAGCCCCACCGGCCCGCACCCGGCACACTTCCCGCCCCACCCACCCGCATAGACTCAGGCCAGCCTTACCGAACAAGTCATCGACAATCAGCCACCCCCGGAGCACGCAGCCATGCAAGCCAGACGCATCGCCGCCCTGACGGCGGCAGCCCTGGCCCTCCTGCTGGCGGCCCTGCTCAGCCTCACCGTGGGCGCCCGCCCCATCCCCCCGTCCACGGTCCTGGACGCCCTCCTGCACAACGCCGACACCGCGGACGCGGACGTCGTACGCGCCCTGCGACTCCCCCGCACCCTCATCGGCCTGATGGTCGGCGCGGGCCTCGCCCTGGCCGGAACCGCCCTGCAGGGCATCACCCGCAACCCCATCGCCGACCCCGGCATCCTCGGCATCAGCCAGGGCGCCGCCGTCGGAGTCGTCCTCGCCATCGCCTTCGCCGGCGTCCACACCCTCACCGGTTACGTCTGGTTCGCCTTCGCGGGCGCGGCGATCGCCTCGGTCGCGGTGTACGCGATCGCGTCGAGCGGCCGGGGCGGCGCGACCCCCGTGAAACTCGCCCTGGGCGGCGCCGCCATCAACGCGCTCCTCGTCTCCGTCACCACCGCGGTCCTCACCACCAAAGCTTCCGCGCTGGACGAGTTCCGCTTCTGGCAGGTCGGTTCCCTGTCGGGCCGTGACGCGGAGATCGTCGGCCAGGTGTGGCCGTTCCTGCTGGCCGGAGCCGTCCTCGTCCTGTCGGTGGCCCGCGGCCTGGACGCGCTCGCGCTGGGCGAGGACGTGGCCAAGGGCCTCGGCCAGCGTGTCGGAACGGTACGGATCGTCGGCGGCATCGGCGCCACCGTGCTCACCGGCGTCGGAGTCGCCGCCGCCGGCCCGCTCGCCTTCATCGGACTGGCCGTCCCGCACCTCGCCCGCGCGATCGTGGGCCCCTCCCACCGCTGGGTGCTGCCGCTCGCCGCGCTCCTCGGCCCGGCGATGCTGCTGGTCTCGGACACCGTCGGCCGGGTGCTGTTCCCGCCGGGCGAGGTCCCGGCGGGCGTGATGACGGCACTGATCGGCGTGCCGTTCCTGGTGGGGCTCGTGCGCAGGAAGGCGGTACCGGCGTGACGGCTCCCCGGGCGGCCACCTCGGACACCACGGCCGCATCGGCCGCGCCGAGGACACGCACCACCGCCTCCGCCGCCGGCTACTCCGTACTCCGCGTCCGGCACGCCACCTTCCTGCTGCACCGGCGGGCGGCCACCGCGGGCGCGGTCCTCACCGTGCTGCTCGCGGCGGCCTGTCTCGCGTACCTCTGTGTGGGCGAGAGCTTCGTCGCGCCCGGGGAGGTGCTGAAGGTCCTGACCGGCCGGCCCTCGCCCGACGAACTGGTCGTCGGGACGCTGCGGGCGCCCCGGCTGGTGGTCGGACTGCTCGTCGGGGCGGCCTTCGGAGTGGCGGGCGCGCTGATCCAGACCGTCGCCCGCAACCCGCTCGCCAGCCCGGACATCATCGGCGTCAGCCAGGGCGCGAGCGCGCTCACGGTCGGCGCGATGACGTTCGGCGTGACCTCGTACGCCGTCCTGCCGTACCTGTCCGTCGTGGGCGGGCTGCTGGCGGCCGGGCTCGTGTACGCGTTCGCGTGGCGCGGCGGGCTGCACGCCACCCGGTTCGTGCTCATCGGGATCGGCTTCGCCATCGCGCTGCGCTCGGTGACCACCCTCTTCATGACGAAGGGCGACTACCTGGTCGCCCAGCAGGCGCAGATCTGGATGACGGGCTCGCTGAACGGCCGCGGCTGGGCGGAGGCCGCGCCGCTGGGCTGGACGCTGCTCGTCCTCGTACCGGCCATGGCCTGGGCGGCGCGGGCGCAGCGGTCGGTCGGCGTGGACGACGACACGGCGACGGCCCTCGGTGTACGGCTGAACCGGGTGCGGCTGGGGCTCGTGCTGCTCGGGGTCGTACTCGCGTCGGTGGCGACCGGCGCGGCCGGGCCGGTGGACTTCGTGGCGCTGCTGGCCCCGCAGATCGCGCGCCGCACGGCCCGTACCGCGCAGATCCCGCTCGTCTGCTCGGCGCTGCTGGGGGCCGTGATCGTCGTACTCGCCGATCTGCTGGCGCGGCGGCTGTTCTCGCCGACCGAGGTGCCCGTGGGGGTGCTCACGGCGGCCGTCGGGGCGCCGTATCTGATCTGGCTCATCGTCCGGAGCCGTTCCGTCCGTACCGCCGGTTCCGTTCGTTCCGCCGGTTCCGTCCGTACTGGAGGCAGGGCATGAGCAGGCTGTCGACGCGGGAGCTGACACTCGCGTACGAGGACCGGACCGTGGTGCGCGGTCTCGACCTCGCGATCCCCGACGGGCGGGTGACGGTCGTCGTGGGGCCCAACGCCTGCGGGAAGTCCACCACGCTGCGTGCGCTGGGGCGGCTGCTGAAGCCGCGCGGCGGTGCCGTGCTCCTCGACGGGACCTCGCTGGCCGAACTGCCCACCCGGCGGATCGCGCAGCAGATCGGGCTGCTGCCGCAGACTCCCGTCGCGCCCGAGGCGATCACCGTCGCGGACCTCGTCTCGCGCGGCCGTCAGCCGCACCAGAGCTGGTGGCAGCAGTGGTCCGACGCGGACGAGCGGGCCGTGACGGAGGCGATGGAGCGTACGGACGTGGCGGCGCTCGCCGACCGTCCCGTGGACGAGCTGTCGGGCGGGCAGCGGCAGCGCGTGTGGATCGCGATGGCGCTGGCGCAGGAGACGGAACTGCTGCTCCTGGACGAGCCGACGACGTATCTCGACATCGCGCACCAGGTGGAGGTCCTGAATCTGGTGCGCAGGCTGGCCGCGTCCGCTCCCGAGGGCGGCCGGGACCGCACGGTCGTCCTGGTCCTGCACGACCTCAACCAGGCCGCCCGCTACGCCGACCACCTCGTGGCCATGAAGGAGGGCCGGATCGTCGCCTCGGGCCCGCCGTCGGAGATCGTCACGGCCGGTCTCGTACGGGAGGTCTTCGGTCTTGAGTGTGTCGTCGTGCCCGATCCGGTGACCGGGTCGCCGCTGGTGGTGCCGGGGGCGCCCTGGAGTGCCGCGTCCTCGTCCGCCTCCCCGCCCTCGTCCTTGTCCGGGAAGGGGCGGGCCGGTGTTCCCGCGCCGGAGGACGCCGTCACTTCCGGCGCTGCGACCGCCACACCAGATACAGCGCCGAAGCGATAGCCGCGCCGCGCAGGACCCACGGCCAGGTCTCGGCGATGGCGTCGCTCATGCGGTCCTGCGCGATGGGCTCGCCCCAGCGCCCGTCCGAACGGCCCCAGATCCAGACGATGCCCCCCGAGGCGACGATGCCGGGCAGGACGAGGACGGCCCACTTCGCCTCGGTGGGGCTCAGCCTGCGCGAGAGGTAGGCGATGAGCCAGCCGAGGCCCAGCATGACGAGGTTGCCGATGGCCGCGCCGGCGACCAGGAGGGCGGCGGCGAGCAGGAGGAGCGGGTTGGACAGGCCCCCGCCACCGCCGCCACCACCACCACCGCCGAGGGGGCGCAGGCGGGGTACGAGGCGACGGCGTGCGCGCCCGGCGGGTACGGGGACCTCGACGACGTCCGCCGCCGCGGACTTCGGCTCGGACTCGCCCTCCTTGCCCTCCTTGCCGGCCTTGTCGGGGTCGTCGTCCGGTGGCGGCTTGAACAGTTCCGGGATCTCGATGCCGCCCGTGAAGCCCGGCACGCTGTCGGTCGAGCCGAACGGGCCGCTCTCCACCCGCCACCAGTCGGGCTGGGGCCCGGTGCCCAGCTCCTCCGTGCTGGCGAGGTGCGGCGGAGTGGGCGGGGAGCCGACCATCCCGGTCGATTCCGACTCGGCCACCTCGGGGTTGGCGGCACGCGGCCGGGGCACCGCGCGGCGCAGGCGCCGGGGACGGGCCGCCGGTTCCTGTGCGCGCTGGGCGGGGACGGCGGAGCGCTTCGGCGGGGACGACTGCGGACCGGCGGCCTTGTCCGTGCCGGAACCTGTGCCGGTGCCGCCACCTGTGCCC
>NZ_JBHXTO010000186.1:0-15787 GCF_042677425.1 Streptomyces sp. NPDC127119
GCTCCCAGAAGCGCGCAACTCGTCGCCAGCGAGGGCGAGTTCACTCGCCCCGGTGCTGCCCCGCGGCCAAGCGCACGATGTCCACCCGGGAGCGGATGCCCAGCTTTCGGTAGACGCGGGTCAGCGTCGCCTCGACCGTCTTCACGCTGATGAACAGACGCGCGGCGATCTCCCGGTTCGTGGCGCCCTCCAGGACCAGCGCCGCGACCTGACGCTCCGTCGAGGCCAGCCGGTCGAGATGCGGCAGCACCGACTCGGGCGCGGCCGGGGCGGAGACACCGGGGGAGGCCGCGGCGGGCGCGGCGTCGGCCGCGGCGACCGCGTCCAGCTGGCGCAGCCACGGCATGGCCCGGCAGCGCCGGAACAGCCGCGCCGCCTCGTCGTACGAGCCCCGCCCCGACTGCTCCGCGCGCAGCCGCGCCAGCGCGAACGCGGCCCGGGCCTCTTCGAGTCCGTAGCCGAGCTGCGCCAGCCGGTCCTGCGCCGACGTCAACTGCTGCACCGCCGCCTCGTGGTGACCGGTCGCGGCCTTCACGAGGGCCTCGGCCCGGTCCAGTACGGCCAGCACGCTCGCCCGCCGCAGCCGTACCGCGTGCTCGCGCGTGGCGGTGATGACGTCCTGCGCCTCCGCCGGTTCGCCGACCAGGACCAGCGCCTCGGCGAGGTCGCCGTGCCAGCGGCCCCGTGCCGGATCGGAGATGCCGAGCCGCTGTTCCGACTCCCGGGCCCGGCGCAGTGAGCGGACCGTGCCGGCCGCGTCCCCGGCCACCAGCTGGGCGTGCCCGAGCGCGCCGAGGGCCCGGGAGAGGTAGATCAGGTCGCCGTCGTCCTCGGCCCGCCGCACGGCGTCCCCGGCCAGGACCAGTGCCCGGTGCACATCGCCGCCCGCGGCCTCGGCGAGCGAGGTGAACATGTTGCCCGCGGCCTCGCCGATCCCGGTGTCCCGGGCGAGCCGCAGACTCTCGTGGGCGAGGTCGAGGGCCCGGCCGCAGTGCCCGGAGCGCAGTTCGGTCTCGGCGAGCCCGCGCAGGAAGTGCACCTCGCTCTCGACGATGCCGCGTCGGCGCACCTCGCCGAGCAGCCGGGTGATCGAGACCCGGGCGTCCGTGAGCTGGTCGCTCATGATCAGCCAGCGGAAGCGGGTGGCGCCGGCGCCGTTGTGATCGACGGCCACGCGCAGGTCCTGTGGTTCCGCGAGGGCCTTCTCCAGGGTCACCGGGGCCGCGGGGTGCCCCATCAGGGTCTCCATCTGGGCCTGGAAGGAGAGGGCCAGCAGTTCGGTGCTGCGGTCGCCCGCGGTGGCGGCGAGCCGCGCCGCGCGGGCGGCCTCCTCACGGCCCTTGCCCATGGCGCCCTCCACGAGGAGCGCCCGCCACGCCAGTTGGTAGCGGACCAGTGCCAGCAGCCGCGGGTCCTCGCCCGCGTCCGCGAGGGCCTGCGGGAACACGGCCTCGACGTCGGCCATCGCCTGCCCGGCCGAGTCGATCACGACCATCCAGGCGCGGACCCGGACGGCCGGGTCCGTCGCGCGTTCCAGGACGTCGCGGGCCACCTCGCGGGCCAGGTCGATCTCGCCGGAGGTCAGCGCGTCCTCGGCGGAGCGCAGCCGCCGCTCGTCCGCGCCGACCGGGCTGTCGGCCGGGGTGTGCCGGGCGGCGAGCAGCCCGAGCTGGGCCGCCACCGAGGGCGCGCCGCGGTCCCGGGCGAGGGCTGCCGCCTCGGAGAGCCGTTCGGCGACCTGCTCGTCGGTGCCGGTGGTGGCCAGCGCGAGATGCCGGGCCCGTTCGATCGGCTCGGAGGCGGCCGTCGACAGCGCGGCATGGGCGGCCCGCCGGTCCTGGGGTGCGGCCTGGGCGTACAGCGCGGCCGAGACGAGGGGGTGCGCGAACCGCACCGCGCCCTCCTGCCCGTCCGGGCCGTGGCCGTCCGGGCCCTGGGCTGCCACCAGTCCGAGGGAGGCGGCCAGGGCGATCTCGGCCTCCGCGTCCGGGCGGCCCGCGGACTCCAGCAGCGACTGGGTGGGGCGGGCTCCCGCGCTCGCCACCAGGAGCGTCTGCCGGGCCTCGGCGGACAGCAGTTCCAGACGGCTGAGTACGAGGGCGCGCAGGGAGGTCGGCACGGGCAGCGGCTCGCCGGGCCGGGGCGGCGTGGGGCTCTCGGCGAGGGCGCGGCCGATCTCCAGCGCGAACAGGGGGTTGCCGCCGCTGGTGTGGTGGATGTCCCGCAGGGTCGAGCGGCGCAGCCCGTTGTGGCCTCGGGCGGTCAGCAGCTCGGAGACCTGCGGCCGGGACAGCGGGGACAGCCGCAGGGCCAGCGTCTCCGGCGGATACGCGCGTAGATACGGGTCATGCTCCTGCTCTTTGGGTTCCGTTCCGGTACGCACCGCGCCGAGCATCCGCACCGGCATACCGCCGAGGCGCCGGGCGGCGAACGCGAGCAGTTCGGCGCTGGGCGCGTCCAGCCACTGCAGATCGTCGGCGACGAGGAGGACGGGCCCCCTGGCCGCGAGTGCGCGCAGCACCGAGAGGACGGCGAGCCGCAGCGCCAGGCCGTCCTGGTGCAGGGACGATTCCGCACGCCCGGTGAGGGCCGCTTCGAGTGCGGCCTGCTGCGGGGCGGGCAGCGCGTCCGCGACCTCGTCGGCGACCAGGCCGAGTAGATCGACCAGTGCCAGGAACGGGAGATGCGATTCGGACTCGGTCGCGGAACAACGCAACACAGTCCGGGCTGATTCGGCGTATTCCGCAGTGATTGCCCGCAGGACGGTCGACTTTCCTATTCCGGGCGGACCGTGCAAGAGGAGGCTGCCCCCTCGGGAGAGCTGGCCACGTGCTCGTACGAGCAGCTCCTCCCGCCCGATGACCTGGTCGGAACGGGGTCTGACAGGCTCTTCGAAATCCCGTCGCACGCGCACCGCTCCCCTCAAGTCGTGTCCGGAACAATATTATGCAAAGAGGCCCTGAATTTCGGGCGGTTCCACCGTGAGGGAAATAACAGAGATTCGGTATACGGGATTTCATGGCACCCGCACATGTATGAAACACGCGGAGTGGTACGGACCTTCATGGCAGCAGCCCCGCCCGCCGAGCCGCCACCACGGCCTCCAGCCGCGTATGGGCCCCCAGCTTGCGCATCGCCGACCGCAGATACGCCTTCACCGTCTCCGCGCGCAGCCCGAGCCGCTCTCCGGCCCCCGCGTTGGTCCTGCCGACGGCCACACAGCTGAGAACGTCCAGCTCACGCGGGGTGAGCCGGATCTGCCCCGCCGACCGGAGCGATCCCGCAGGCCGGAGCGATCCCGGCGACTGCGCCGCTCCGGCCGACCGCGCCGGTCCCGGGGAGGCCGCCAGCGTCTCGCAGACCGACAGCAGCTCGGCCCGCAGCGCCGGGTCCATGACGCGCGGGGCCAGCGCGCGCAGCGCACCGTGCGCCTCCCGGAGCCGCTCCCAGGCCATGCCTTCCGCCCCCTGCGCCCCTGAGTGCCTCTCCGACCCTCCGGGTGGCCCCGGTTCCCGGGCCGCCGCCAGCAGGCCGTACGCCTCGTCCCGTACGGCCAGTGACTGCTCCATGTCCCGGGCCGCCTGCACCGCCGCGGACAGCGTGCGGTCGCCCAGGGGCTGGGCCGAGCGCAGGGCGCCGTACAGGACACCGCGCACCCGGCGGCGTACGACGACGGGCACCGCGAGGACGGAGCGCAGCCCCTCCGCGGCGACCGCGACGTCGTACTCGTGGCTGATCCGCCGGGACGAGGAGTAGTCCGTCACCGCGCACGGCCGGACGAGAGCGACCGCCTTGCCGCCCAGACCGTTGCCCGAGGACACCGCGAGCGCGCTCAGAGCGGCCGTCGTGGTGCCGTTCAGCTCGCTGATACGGACCTGCGCGCGGCCCGGTTCGACCAGCCCGCCGAAGGCGACGGCGAGCCCCGTCTCCCGCCGCAGCCGCATCAGCGCGCCGCGCATCTCCACCGTATCGGCGCCGCCAGTTGCCACGTACTCGTCCCTTCACCGTCACGCACCCCCCGTCCGGGGGTAGTGAGACCCGCATCACGGATTACACGATGGGGGAGAGCCGCCCGGCAATGGTCCGGGACCGAGGAGGACAGATGACGACGCCGCCGACGACGCCGGCCCACCCCACGCCCACGGAGAGCTTCCGTGCGGCGCGGGACTTCCTGCTGGCGCACCGCGAGGACTACGGCACGGCCTACGAGGGCTTCTCCTGGCCCCGTCCGGAGTACTTCAACTGGGCGCTCGACTGGTTCGACGTCATCGCGGCCGGCAACTACCGGACCGCGCTGCACATCGTCGAGGAGGACGGCTGCGAGATCGAGCTGTCCTTCGCCGAGCTGTCCATGCGCTCCGACCGGGCCGCGGAATGGCTGCGCGGGCTGGGTGTCCGCGCCGGGGACCGCATCCTGGTCATGCTCGGCAACCAGGCCGAACTGTGGGAGACCGCGCTGGCCGCGATGAAACTGCGGGCCGTGGTCATCCCCGCCACCCCCCTGCTGGGCCCGGCCGACCTGCGCGACCGTGTCGAACGGGGCCAGGTCCGGCACGTCGTCGCGCGCGCCGAGGACACGGCCAAGTTCGACGAGGTGCCCGGCGACTACACACGTATCGCGGTGTCGGCGACAGGCGCGACAGGGGCGGCGGGAGCCGGCGGCGGTGGGCGCGCGGGCTGGCACGCCTACGAGGAGGTCCAGGAGCGCGCCTTCGGGCCCTTCACGCCGGACGGCCCCACCCGGGCCGACGACCCGCTGATGCTCTACTTCACCTCCGGCACCACCGCCCGCCCCAAGCTCGTCGAGCACACCCATGTCTCGTACCCGGTCGGCCACCTCGCGACCATGTACTGGATCGGTCTCCAGCCCGGTGACGTGCATCTGAACATCGCCTCGCCCGGCTGGGCCAAGCACGCCTGGTCGAACCTCTTCGCCCCCTGGAACGCGGAGGCGACCGTCTTCATCCACAACTACACGCGCTTCGACGCGGGCCGGCTGATGGCGGAGATCGAGCGGGTCGGGGTGACGACGTTCTGCGCGCCGCCCACGGTGTGGCGCATGCTCATCCAGGCCGACCTGAGCCGGCTGCGTACGCCCCCGCGCGAGGTCGTCGCCGCCGGTGAACCGCTCAACCCCGAGGTCATCGAGCAGGTGCGCAGGGCCTGGGGCGTCACGATCAGGGACGGTTTCGGGCAGACCGAGACCGCCGTCCAGGTGTCCAACAGCCCGGGTCAGCAGCTGAAGACGGGGTCTATGGGGCGGCCGAGCCCCGGCTACCGCGTCGAACTGCTCGACCCGGTGACGGGCGCTCCGGGCGCGGCGGAGGGCGAGATCGCGCTCGACCTGTCCGCGCGGCCGGTGGGTGTGATGACCGGCTACCACGGCGACCCGGACCGTACGGCCGAGGCGATGGCGGACGGCCACTACCGCACCGGTGACATCGGCTCGCGCGACGCCGACGGCTACATCACGTACGTGGGCCGCAGCGACGACGTCTTCAAGGCCAGCGACTACAAGATCAGTCCCTTCGAGCTGGAGAGCGCGCTCCTGGAGCACGAGGCCGTCGCCGAGGCCGCCGTCGTGCCGGCGCCGGACGACCTGCGGCTCGCCGTCCCGAAGGCGTACATCGTGCCGGCGGAGGGTTGGGAGCCGGGCCCCGACACCGCGAAGGTCCTCTTCGAGCACTCGCGCACGGTCCTCGCGCCGTACAAGCGCATCCGCAGGCTGGAGTTCGGCGAGCTGCCCAAGACCGTCTCCGGGAAGATCCGGCGCATCGAGCTGCGCGAGGCCACGGCGGCGGGTTCCGAGGCCGAGTACCGCGAGGAGGACTTCCGATGACCGACCCGATGAGCGCTCCGACGACCGGCCCGATGAGCGATCGGGTGACCGAACGGACGCGCACAGACCTGTCGTACGCGCACGGGGTGAGCGGCACCGGCCTGCTCGGGGACACGATCGGGGCCGACCTCGACCGGGCGGTGAGCCGTTGGCCGGACCGTGAGGTGCTCGTCGACCTGCCCTCGGGACGGCGCTGGACGTACGCCCGCTTCGCCGCGGACGTCGACCGGCTGGCGTGCGCGCTGCTCGCGAGCGGCATCGCGAAGGGCGACCGGGTGGGCATCTGGGCGGTCAACTGCCCCGAGTGGATGCTCGTCCAGTACGCCACCGCCCGCATCGGCGCGGTCATGGTGAACATCAACCCCGCGTACCGCACCCACGAGGTCGCGTACGTCCTCAAGCAGGCCGGCATCTCACTGCTGTTCGCCTCGCTCAGCCACAAGACGAGCGACTACCGGGCGATGGTCGGCCAAGTGCGCGGCGCGTGCCCGGAGTTGCGGGAGACCGTGTACGTCGGCGACGCGACCTGGGACGCGCTGCTCGACCGTGCCACCCCGGCACTGCACGAGCGACTTCCGCTGCTGGCAGCCGAGTTGTCCTGCGACGACCCGATCAACATCCAGTACACCTCGGGCACGACCGGGTTCCCCAAGGGGGCGACCCTCTCCCACCACAACATCCTCAACAACGGCTATTTCGTGGGTGAGTCGATCGCGTACACCGAGCGGGACCGCATCTGCGTACCGGTGCCGTTCTACCACTGCTTCGGCATGGTCATGGGCAACCTCGCGGCCACCTCGCACGGCGCCTGCATCGTCATTCCGGCGCCCTCCTTCGAGCCCGCGGCGACGCTCCGGGCGGTGCAGGAGGAGTACTGCACCTCGCTGTACGGCGTACCGACGATGTTCATCGCGGAGCTGAACCTGCCGGAGTTCGCGGAGTACGACCTCTCCTCCCTGCGGACCGGCATCATGGCGGGCTCGCCCTGTCCGGTCGAGGTCATGAAACGGGTGGTCTCCGAGATGCACATGGCCGAGGTGTCCATCTGCTACGGCATGACCGAGACCTCGCCCGTGTCCCTCCAGACGCGCCGCGACGACGACCTGGAGCACCGCACCGGCACGGTCGGGCGCGTCCTGCCGCACATCGAGGTCAAGGTGGTCGACCCGGCGACAGGGGTGACGCTGCCGCGTGGCTCCGCGGGCGAGCTGTGCACCCGGGGCTACAGCGTGATGCTCGGCTACTGGGACGAGCCCGAGAAGACGGCCGAGGCCGTGGACGCGGGACGGTGGATGCACACCGGGGACCTGGCGGTGATGCTCGACGACGGATACGTACAGATCGTCGGCCGGATCAAGGACATGATCATCCGGGGCGGCGAGAACATCTACCCGCGCGAGATCGAGGAGTTCCTGTACGCGCACCCGAAGATCGCCGACGTACAGGTGGTCGGGGTGGCGCACGAGCGGTACGGCGAGGAGGTACTGGCCTGCGTCATCCCACGCGACCCCGAGGACCCGCCGACCCTGGCGGAACTGCGCACCTTCTGCGAGAACCGCCTGGCCCACTACAAGGCCCCCACCCGCCTGCGCATCATGAACACCTTCCCGATGACGGTCTCGGGAAAGGTCCGCAAGATCGAACTCCGGGAGCAGTACGCCCCTGAGGACTAGCCCCGTAAGAGCCGCGGGGAACGGCGCGAGCAACCACGAGGCTCCCGCAGGTTCAAGCGCACGCAGCCCCCACCCTGCAAGGGGCGCGGGGAACGGCGCGAGTAACCACGAGGCTCCCGCAGGTTCAAGCGCACGCAGCCCCCACCCTGCAAGGGGCGCGGGGAACGGCGCGAGCAGCTACAGCGAACCCGCACCCGCAACGCCCGCGAGAGCAACACGGCACAGGCCCATGCCCGACGCGTATGCCCCTGACCCCTGCACCGGACGGCGCAACGCACTACTACCCGCCCCCCAATCACCCCCACGCGCTCACTCACACGTGTCTCGAACAGCCAGTTCGCCGCCGCGATGACGACTAGAACGGGTCACTCCGGCGGTCGCGCGACCGCGACGTTCGACGGGGGAGCGGTGAGAGAACGGTGGGGATGCAAGTCGGACTGCACAGTGCGCAGGCGCGCAGACGCATGTGGTTCGCCGTGTGCGCGGTGGCACTCGCGGCACTGGCCGCGATCCTGCGCTTCTGGTGGCAGGACTCCGCCACCGCCGGCGTCCTGCTGACGGCGCTCGGCGCCTTCATGTCGGTCGCGGCACTGATGGCCGACGTACTGCGCGGCGACGCCACCCCGCGCCCCGACGGCGACGGCGCACACCGGCGCCGGGCCGTCGAGGCGCTGGCGGAGGCCGTACGGGAACAGTGGGCCGCCGAGGCGCGGCTGCGGCGCCTCCAGGACCCCGCGCCGCTGGAGGTGGAGTGGTCGCTCGCGGACCGCCGCCTGGCCGACCATCCGTACAACATCCCGCCCGGCCCGGTGCTGCCCCGCCCACGCGCGGCCGGCGGCACCCCGGGCAGCGTGGATCCGGCCGCTCAGGATCCGGCCGCCCCGGAACCGGTCACCGCGCCGCCGGACCGGCGCGTCGTGGTCCTGGGCGAGCCCGGATCGGGCAAGAGCGTGCTGGCCATGCGGTACGTCCTCGACCGCCTCGCGGCCCGCCAGGACGGCGGCCCGGTCCCGGTGATCTTCCCGCTCGCCTCGTGGGACCCCCTGCGCACCCCGCTGCGCGACTGGCTCACGGCCCGGCTCGCCGCCGACTACCGGCCGCTGGCCGCCCAGGCGGACGACCGGCGCACCCTGGCACGCGTCCTGGTCGACACGGGCCTGGTGGCCCCGGTCCTCGACGGCTTCGACGAACTGCCCCGCCCCGCCCGCGCGACCGCCGTACGCCGGATCAACGCCGAACTCGACCCGGGCGCACCGCTGTTGCTGACCAGCCGCGGTGACGCCTGGGCCGCCGCGGTGGACGAGGGCGACGTACTCACCGGGGCCGAGGTGGTGGAACTGCGGCCCCTGGACCTCGTACGGGCCGGGGCGCATCTGGAGCGCTCGGCGCGGCCGTTGGGTGTGACGGCGGACGGCGTTCCGCACACCGTGTGGACGCCGGTACTGCGGAAGCTGGCGGAACGGCCCGACCTGCCGCTGGCCGAGGTGCTCACCACACCGCTGATGGTCGCCCTGGCCCGCACGGTCTACGGCGACACCTCCCGCGACCCCGCACCCCTGCTCGACCCCCGGCGCTTTCCCACGGTGGCGGCGGTGGAGGGGCACCTCCTGGAGGCGTTCGTACCCGCGGCGTTCGCGGACGCAGGGCCGACGGCCGCCGGCGAGGCCACCCGGCGGCTCACCGTGCTGGCCCGGGGGCTGCACCGCCGTGGCACGGGCCGGCTGGCCTGGTGGGAGCTGGAATCGCTGGTCCCGCGGACCCTCGCCCTGTACGCGCCGGGCCTGCTGGCCCTCGCCGTGCTGTCCTTGTTCCTGCTGCCGGTCACCCTGGCCCGCGCGGTCGACGATCTGGCCGGTCTTGAGGACGTGCTGTCCCTGGTCGCCCTGCTCGTCGGCCAGACCCTGGGGTTCGCGTTCGGGGTCCGGTACCTGCTCCCGTCCGGGCGGCGGGGACGACGGGGGACACAGGAGCCGGACCGGGGTTTCCGGCGGCGGCAGGCGCTCATCACCATCGGGGTGAGCGCGCTGATGTGGGCGGGATACGCGTACTTCGACGATCTGCGCTTCGGGTTCCGCTTCGGCGGCGTCACCGACGGCTGGATGCCGGACCTGCTCGGCGGATTCCTGTTCTCGCAGTTGTTCACCCTGTTCCTCGGCATCGCGGGACTCACCCGCCGCCCGACCCCGCTCGGGCTGCCCTGGAGCGGGGTCATGAGCCGGGTGGCGGCCCGGCTGGGCGGGGCCGTGCTGGCGGCGGCCGGAACCGTCACGGCGGGCGTGGCCCTGCTGGGCCGGGAGGGCAACCCGTGGACCGTACTGCTCGGCACCACCTGCGCGGGGGCGGGTACCGCCCTGATGGAGAGCGGAACGAGCCGAGGGGGCGGCCAGGACGGGGCGCACACCCCGCGTGCCGGGCGGATCGCCCGCCGGTTCGTGACGGGCGCGGTCCGGGGCACCGCCGTGGCGATGCTGATCGGGGTCGCCTCCTGCACGGCGGGCGGGTTCGCGGCGGTCGGCGTGACCGCGCTCAAGTCCCGTACTGCGGTGGACCTGAAGGACCGGGAGATCGACGGCTGGTACTTCTCCGAACGGGCGGGAGTGCGCAGCGCCGTCACCGAACGGACCCTGCGGGGCGGGCTGCTGCTGCCCGGGGACGGAGCGCGCCCGGTGGCCTTCGCCGGGACGACCCGGCCGCCGAACTGCACGATGCCCCTGCTGCCCCGGCGCCGGTGCGTGGACTTCGTGTCACGGCGGACGGTCTTCGAATCACGGCACGGTGCCGTGGTCGCCCTCATCACCCCGGGCGCCGGCCCCCGCACGACGGCGGTCCATCCCACGAACCTGCGGTCGGTCCTGCCCGGCGCGGGCCGGGACTGGCTGACCCAGGGGCCCGCGGCGGGCGTGGTGACCCGCGACCTGCCCCCGGTCCTGGTCGCGGGCCTGCTGATCGGTGTGGTGGGCGGCTGTGTGTGCGGGGTCTACCGCGCGCTGAGCGTGCCGTCGGACCTGATGCGCGCGGCGAGCCCCGGCCTGTCGCTGCGCACCGACCGGACCGCGTCCCTGACCCGGGGCGGGATGGTGGCCCTGCTCGTGGCCCTCGTCTGCGTGCCCGTCGTGGCGACGCCCGGCGACTGGGGCGGCCTGGTGCACCTGGGTACGCAACTGTGGCTGCCGCTGGGCACGGCGGCGCTGGCCTTGAGCGCCTGGGGCCGCTTCCTCGTCGCGCGCAGCTGGCTGGCGGCGACCGGCCAACTGCCGTGGCGGCTGATGGCGTTCCTGGACGAGGCACACCAACGGGGCGTGCTGCGCCAGTCGGGGGCGGGATTCGAGTTCCGCCACCTGAGGCTCCAGGCACAGCTCGCCACCGGGCCGACGGCGAACGTGGTGGCGGCCCGGTCCCCGGAATCCAGGAGTGTCCCGGACACCCCGGACACCCCCGACACCCCGGACATGGACGAGGGCTTCGACATCCACCACCACACGCCCTAGGCGTACCGCACTCCGGGCGACGACGGGAAGGGTCAGACAGCCCCTAGGCGTGCCGTCCGGGCTGCTCCATCGGCAGGTACATGCACACCCGGGGGCGGCGGTCGAGGCCCTGCTCGGCCTCCCCGGCGAGGACTCTCCGCAGTCCCGGCGTGAGGTCGGCCTCCGGCAGGACACGGAAGCCGAGCCGCTGGTAGTAGGGCGCGTTCCAGGGGACCTCGGAGAAGGTCGTGAGCGTGAGTCCGGTCAGCCCCTGCTCCAGCGCACGCTCGGCGGCGTACGCGATCAGGGTCCGGCCCACGCCCTGGTGCGCGGCGTCCGGGTGGACGGAGACCTGCTCGATGTGGAAGGCGCCGTCCAGGGGCTCACCGATCAGGTACGCGACGAGCCTGCCCGTGGCGTCCTCGGCGACCCAGGCGTGGCCCGCCTTGCGGAAACGCTCCAGGACGTCGAGCGCGAACGGCTCGTCGTCGGCGATCTCCGGCATGCCGAAGATACGGAAGGGCTCGCCCGCGGCACGTTCGATGTCCTGGAGCAGCGGGAGGTCGGCGGAAGTGGCCGCTCTGACGGTCATAGGGTCAAGTATGCGACTGCTTCGCCGAGTTGGTGGGATCACGCGCCGGTCGCGACGAGGTCGTCGGCGAGGCTGTTCGCCGGCTGCGGGGTGCCGGTGAGGTCCAGTACGAACAGGGGGACGCCCAGTGAGTCGGCGCGGGCGCGGGCGTCCTTCTCGTAACCGGCCAGCGAGAAGTAGACGCAGCCGGACGACTCCGTCATCGCCGTCAGCCACAGGCACTCCACGTCCCGCAGGGAGGCCGGGCGCACGGTCGGGTCGACCAGGGCGACCATCCCGCGGGCCGCGAGCCCTATGCCGGAGGGGGGCCGCTGGTCGGCCCGCCGTATGTCCCGGTACCCGAGCCAGCGCAGATACAGCGCGGCGGCGGTCACGGCGTCCCGGGCCGTACGTATGGTCACCGGCTGGAACGCGGGGCGGGGCGCGGGTTCGGCACGGGGGAGGGGGAGCGACACGGCAGCGGGCAGCCGCTGCGCCCGTGACCGCGGCCTCGCCCCCGGCCGGCGGCCTGCCCCTCCGGGGACGGCTTCCGGGGGTACGGCGCTGTCGGGGCCCTGCCCGCCATCGCCACCCGGGTTGCCGGGGTCGACGCCCTCGCCGTCCGGGCTGCCCGGGTCGACGGGGCCGTCCGAGCCGGCTGTGCGGTCCGTGGCGTCCGGGCGGTCCGAGCGGACGGGGTTGTCCGAGCCGATCGGGCTGTCGGGGTCGACGGAACTGTCCGGGGCAGCCTGGCGGTCTGCGCCGCACGCGCCGACAGGGCTGCTCGGGTCGTCCAGGCTGTCCGGGCCGACAGTGCCGTTCGGGGCGTCCGAGCCGATGTGGTGGTGCGAGCGGTCAGGGCGTCCTGGGCCGACGGAGCTGTCCGGGCCAGCCGGGAGGTCTGCGCTGTCCGCGCCGACAGGACTGTTCGGGGCGTCCGAGCCGGTAGAACCGTGCGAGCGGATAGGACTGTCGTGGCCGATGGAGCTGTCCGGGTCGGCCAGACGGTCTGTGCCTGCTGGACCCGCCGGGTTGTCCAAGCCATCCGGACCCGCCGAGCCGGCCGGGCTGCCCGAGCCGGCCGGACCCGCCTGGCTGTCCGAGCCTGTCGGCCCGACCAAGCCCTCCGCCCCCTCGGCGCCGGAGGCGCGTGCCTCGTCGGCGCCCCGCGGACGCGCATCGGTCCCGTCGCGACCTGTCCCGGCCCGCCCGGTCTCGTAGCGCTCGCTCTCGGCGCGCCCGGTCTCAGCGAGGCCGGTCTCCGCGAAGTCCGGCTCGGTGAGGCCGGACTTCGCGCGCCCGGTGTCAGCGAGGTCCGCTTCCGCGCAGCCCGCCGCATCGGGATGGGTGTAGGCGCGGCCCGGCGCGTCGGGGGCGGTGTGGGCGGGGCCCGTGGCGTCCGGGCCGGCGCCGGCCACCGGTACCCGCAGCACCGTCCCGCACGGGCAGCCGAGTTCCGGACGGGGCCACTGGTCCGCGCGGCCGCAGGTTCCGCAGGGGATCGTCACCCAGCCCTCGTCCCAGGTGTGGTGGGTGATGGACTCGGGGGCCGCCCGCGAGTCCAGCGCGGGGGTGACCGGCGCACCGCACGCGCACGGGTACGTCGGCGCCGCATAGACATGCTCGCGCCGACAGGCCGGACACGTCACCGGCACGCTCTCGGCCATGACTCTCTCCAGAACACGTGACACCGAACCACAGGGGAGCTGCACCTCCATCGTCCTCCGGAACCCCGTCCTCCGGCAGGGAATCGATCGGACGCCCCCTGATTCGCCGCGCACGCGACCCCGTCGCGCGCCCTTGACGCCCTCCGGCCTCCCACCTACATTACTTCCAGATAGTAGAAGTTACTTTCCGCAATACGGAATTTGAAGCTCTCCGCGGGGCGCGACGGGAGCCCGAATCCGGCAGCCGAAGCAGGAGTACGCAATGGCCCGTATGACCGCTGCCCGCGCGGCAGTCGAAATCCTCAAGCGCGAGGGCGTCACCAACGCGTTCGGTGTCCCGGGCGCGGCGATCAACCCCTTCTACGCGGCGCTCAAGGCCGCCGGCGGCATCGGCCACACCCTGGCCCGCCATGTCGAGGGCGCCTCCCACATGGCGGAGGGCTACACCCGTACCGCGCCCGGGAACATCGGCGTCTGCGTCGGGACGTCAGGACCGGCCGGCACGGACATGATCACCGGTCTGTACTCCGCGACCGGCGACTCCGTCCCGATCCTGTGCATCACGGGACAGGCCCCGACCGCCGTGATCCACAAGGAGGACTTCCAGGCCGTCGACATCGCGTCGATCGCCAAGCCGGTCGCCAAGATGGCGGTCACCGTGCTGGAGGCGGCCCAGGTCCCGGGCGTCTTCCAGCAGGCCTTCCATCTGATGCGCTCGGCCCGTCCGGGCCCGGTCCTCATCGACCTGCCCATCGACGTCCAGCTCACGGAGATCGAGTTCGACCCGGAGACGTACGAGCCGCTGCCGGTCTACAAGCCCGCCGCGACCCGTGCCCAGGTCGAGAAGGCGATCGCGCTGCTGAACGAGTCCGAGCGGCCGCTGATCGTCGCGGGCGGCGGGATCATCAACGCCGATGCCTCCGAACTCCTCGTCGAGTTCGCCGAGTTGACCGGCGTCCCGGTCGTCCCCACCCTCATGGGCTGGGGCGTCCTCCCCGACGACCACGACCTGAACGCCGGCATGGTCGGCCTCCAGACCTCGCACCGCTACGGCAACGCGACCTTCCTGGAGTCCGACTTCGTCCTCGGTATCGGCAACCGCTGGGCCAACCGCCACACCGGCAAGCTCGACGTCTACACGGCCGGACGGAAGTTCGTGCACGTCGACATCGAGCCCACCCAGATCGGCAAGATCTTCGCCCCGGACTTCGGCATCGCGTCCGACGCGAAGGCCGCTCTGGAGCTGTTCGTGTCGGTGGCACGGGAGTTGAAGGCCGAGGGCGGGCTGCCGGACCGGTCCGGGTGGGCCACGGCCGCCCAGGAGAAGAAGGCGTCCCTCCAGCGGCGTACGCACTTCGACGACATCCCCATCAAGCCGCAGCGCGTCTACGAGGAGATGAACAAGGCCTTCGGCCCGGAGACGCGGTACGTCACCACCATCGGCCTCTCCCAGATCGCCGGCGCGCAGATGCTGCACGTCTACCGTCCCCGGCACTGGATCAACTGCGGTCAGGCCGGCCCCCTCGGCTGGACCGTCCCCGCCGCGCTCGGCGTCGCCAAGGCCGACCCCGGCGCACAGGTGGTCGCGCTCTCCGGCGACTACGACTTCCAGTTCATGATCGAGGAACTGGCCGTCGGGGCCCAGCACCGTATCCCGTACGTCCATGTGCTCGTGAACAACGCCTACTTGGGCCTCATCCGGCAGGCCCAGCGCGGCTTCGACATCGACTTCCAGGTCAACCTGGAGTTCGAGAACATCAACTCGCCCGAGCTGGGCGTGTACGGGGTCGACCACGTGAAGGTCGTCGAGGGGCTCGGCTGCAAGGCGATCCGGGTGACCGACCCGGGCGAGCTGGGCGCAGCCTTGGAGCAGGCGAAGAAGCTGGCCGCCGAGTTCCAGGTGCCGGTGGTCGTCGAGGCGATCCTGGAGCGTGTCACCAACATCTCGATGTCGACGACCAACGACATCGGCAACGTCGTGGAGTTCGAGGAGATCGCGACCGAGCCGGGCCACGCGCCCACGTCCATCAGGGCCCTGAAGGTCTGAACCCTGGACTGAAGGTCCGACCCACTCCGACAAGCTCACCCCTGCGAGCCCACCCCGACAAGCCGAGGCCCCGTCCTGAGTCGTCAGGACGGGGCCTCGCGCCGTGTCCGGTCCCGGCCGCCCCCGCCGCGACCCGAGCCGAACCCGGCGCCCCCGTGCTCTCCCCCGTGTCCCGCCCCGCGCTACTCCCCGAGCGGTGCGTCGCGTGGTGCGACCGTCACCGCGGCAGGCGGCCCGCCTCGCGACAGCGCCGCGAACGGCTCGTGCCGACACCTCGACCGGCTGCCCATGCGTCCCACCCCCGTTCCACGACCAGCCCGCGGTGTACTCCTCAAGGGGGCCCGCCGCCCCCGTGCCGGCGGGCCCCATGTGCTGAGAATGTGCCCAACAGCACGGTGAGTTGAAGCCTCACGGGTCATGTTCAGAGGTTGATTTGAGGGTTCCGTAGCGGCCGTACGCCCACCGCTGTACGCCCCCCGGCGTACCGACGACGATGAGCGCCGAGTACGGGACTCTCCGTACT
>NZ_JBHXTO010000187.1:0-15500 GCF_042677425.1 Streptomyces sp. NPDC127119
ACGGAGTCTCGGCTTGACGGGGGGCCGGGACCTCTCTCAGGTCCCGGCCCACCGTCATGCCGTACGAACGATTCCGGCCCGGGTCAGAACAGCCGCAGCTTGTCGTCCTCGATGCCCCGCATCGCGTTGTAGTCGAGGACCGTGCAGCCGATGCCCCGGTCCGTGGCGAGCACGCGGGCCTGCGGCTTGATCTCCTGGGCGGCGAAGATGCCGCGGACCGGCGCGAGATGCGGGTCGCGGTTCAACAGGTCGAGGTAGCGCGTCAGTTGCTCCACGCCGTCGATCTCGCCGCGCCGCTTGATCTCCACGGCGACGGTCTTGCCGTCCGCGTCGCGGCACAGGATGTCGACCGGGCCGATGGCCGTCATGTACTCGCGGCGGATCAGCGAGTAGCCCTCGCCGAGGATCTCGATCCGGTCGGCGAGCAGTTCCTGGAGGTGCGCCTCCACGCCGTCCTTGATCAGGCCGGGGTCGACGCCGAGCTCGTGCGAGGAGTCGTGGAGGACCTCCTCCATGGTGATGATGAGCTTCTCGCCCGCCTTGTTGATGACGGTCCACACACCTTCGTCGTCCCCCGAACCCTCCTTCAGGGTGCAGGGCGGCGACATCCAGTTGAGGGGCTTGTAGGCCCGGTCGTCCGCGTGGATCGAGACGCTGCCGTCCGCCTTCACGAGGATGAGACGGGGGGCCGACGGGAGATGGGCGGTGAGCCGGCCCGCGTAGTCAACGGAGCAGCGGGCAATGACGAGACGCATGGTCGGCAACGCTACTCGACCGGCACGGGTCGGCGCGATCCGGCCAGGATGCCCGTTGACCGGAGGCCTCCCCGCAGACTTCCCTGTCGCCCCTGTTTCCCCGGATAAGCCCTGTTCGAAAGTGGCCGGTTGTGTGCACGTTGGGTCTTCGCTGTGTGCCCAATGTCCTGGTGCGGCCACGAACAGTTGCTTACCGTATAAACGGGAGGTCGCGATGCATGTACTCAGCGTGTTCGACATCGCGGTCTCCTTCCCTGTCCGTCAACCCCCTCTGCCGAGGGGGTGCGAGAGGAGAACCCATGTCGCTGGACGTCTCACCGGCCCTACTCGAAAAGGCCGAGCGAGGCGAGGTCGACGAAGCGGAATTCGTCGACTGCGTCCGGACCTCCCTGCCCTACGCATGGGAGATGATCAGCTCCCTGGTGGCACAGCTGAAGGTGGACGGCGGCAACTTCGCCGACAACCAGACGCCTCCGCCGGACGAGCAGGCGCGGGGCCAGCTGCTGCGTGCCCTCGCGAGTGACGCGATACGAGGTGCGTTGCAGCGGCACTTCGGGGTGAGGCTGGCCTTCCAGAACTGCCACCGGGTGGCAGTGTTCCCGCTGGACGGCTCGGTGGACGACACCCTGACCCGCTTCACGTCGGTGCGAAGTCAGCTGCTGAACCAGTCGCCGGAGTTCCGGGACTGCTGATGCGGTGATGCCACCCCGTCTGCCGCTCCGTATGCGGGAGGTGTTCTGTACGGGAGCGGCAGGCTTCCCGTGGCCCGGGTCTGTTCGGCCCGGGCCCCGGGTCCGTGGCGGCGGGGTGCGGTGATCCCGGTCCGGTGCGCCGGTCCGCCGATCACCGGAGCCGTGGCAGTACCTCGCCCCCCAGCCGCCGTACGTTCTCCTCCGTGGCGGCCAGATCGCCGGAGCCCTCCACGAGGAGCGCGAAGCGGGTGATCCCGGTGCGCTCGGAGGTCGCCGCGAGGCGGTCCGCGCACAGCTGGGGCGTGCCCACCGGGTGCAGCCCGCAGAGGAGTTCGGTGTAGGCCACGGGGTCGCGCATCGAGCGCTTGCGGTCGTCCACCGTCACATGGGCCTCAAGACCCTGCCGCAGCCAGCCCGGCATGGCTTTCTGCAGCGTCTCGACGGCGTCCGTCCGCCGGTCCGCGATCTGTGCGACCCCGGCCGACACATGGGAGGCGCCGGCGACCGTGAGGTCGTCGGGGGAGTGCCCCGCGGCGAGCGCGTACGTCCGCCACAGCGCGACCATCTCGGCCTTCTCCTCGTCCCCCACGTGCATGCCGAGGAGCATCGGAAGCCCGCGCTCGGCGGCCATCCTGACGCTCGACGGCGAGGTGCACGCGACGACGACCTCGGGGCTCTCGCCGCCCGACAGGGCTTCCGACGGCCGCGGTACGACCGGGACCTCACGGAAGCCGAATCGCTCGGAGCCGCCCGCCACGGATGGCCGGCGCAGCCAGCTCATCAGCAGATCGAGTGATTCCGGGAACCCGTGTTCGTATGCTTCGAGGCCCGTTCCGAAGACCTCCAGGTCGACCCACGGTCCGCCGCGCCCCACCCCGAGCGAGAAACGTCCGCCCGAGGTCACGTGCAGCAGCGCGGCCTGTTCGCCGAGTGCCACCGGGTGCACGGTGGGCAGCACGCTGACCGCCGTACCGACCCGGATCCGCTGGGTGCGGCCCAGCAGCAGCGCCGCGAGTGTCACGGCCGACGGGCACGTCCCGTACGGCACGAAGTGGTGCTCGGCCAGCCATACCGTGTCGAGCCCGGCCTCCTCGGCGACCTCCGCCGACCGCACCGCGCGGTGCAGCGCCTCGCCCTGTCCCTGACCGGGAAACTGGGCTGCCAGAACGAAACTTCCTACGCGCATCGCGCTCCTGCCTCCTTGTGCCGACGAGGCTCCCCCATCCCGCATAACCGTCTGACACGTGCCAAAGTCACGGCTTGGCGGGGAGATTGGCGGATTGTCTGGAGAATGAGCCGACCGTGCGGGAGGTCTGTGGGGATTGGTGACGTACGCGTACCCCTGGGAGCTCCGCGTAGGCTGGACGCAGCCCCTGCTCCCTGTATAGCTCCGTGAGGTGTCCTGTGTCCCCGCGTCGCAACCGTCCCCACGTCGGTGGCTCCGGCCGGAGCGCGGAGGAGGATCCGTCCGACCGGTACGGCGGCTGGCAGTCGGCCGAGAGCTGGCAGGGCGAGTCCTGGAGCGTACGGCACGTGGCGGGCGCGAGCGCGCAGGGCAAGACCTACCGCTGCCCGGGCTGCGACCAGCAGATTCCCTCCGGCGTCCCGCACGTGGTCGCCTGGCCCGAGCACTCCGGGGTGGACGAGCGCCGCCACTGGCACAAGTCGTGCTGGAACGCGAAGGACCGCCGCACCACGAGGGTGCAGCGGTCCCGGAACGCGCCGAGGTTCTAGACCCCCTGCGCACACGCGGACACGGTGAAGCTCAGACGTCCCGCCGCTCAAGAAGCACGTACGCGCCCGCGATCGCCGCGGCGGTGACCCCGACGAGCAGGAGCAGCTGCGAGCCGCCGCCACCGTTCTCGGAGTCGAGTTCGAAGATCTTGGCGAGCGCGTTCGGGGCGTTGTAGTCCAGCATCTTCTCCCCGATCGTGCGCATGCTCTCGGACATCATCAGGAACGCCGGCATGATCGCCGGGACCAGCACGACGCCGAGCATCGCGGTGATCGCGCCCGCGGAGTGCCGCAGCATCGAGCCCACGGCGAGCGCGAGCACGCCGAGCAGCGACACGTACAGCGCGCCCTTCACGACGGTCCCGCCCCACGCGTTGTCCGAGGACCCGCCGTGCATGCCCGACGTGATCAGGCCGACGAACCCGATGGCCAGCGCCGACACGACGAACGCGACGACGAAGAAGATCAGCAGCTTGGCGGTGAGCACCCGGTGGCGCTGGGGCGAGGCCGTGAACGTCGTACGGATCATGCCCGTGCCGTACTCGGACGAGACCACCAGCACGCCCAGGGTGATCAGGCAGATCTGCCCGAGGATCAGCCCGAAGAACGCGGGGATCGTGTACGGGACGTCCGCGTAGTCGTTGTCGTTCGTCTGGGCGGCCACGAGCAGGCCGATCCCCACGACCAGGAGCAGGAACACGCCGAGCGTCCACATCGTGGAGCGCACCGACTTGATCTTCGTCCACTCCGAGGTGAGCGCGTGCCCGAGATGGGTGCGCGTGATCGGAATCGGCGAGGTGTACGAAGTCCCGGGCGCCGACTGCCAGTTCGGGGCAGGGGCGGCCTGCTGGTGCATCTGCGGCTGGGGCGTGCTCATCGGGCGTCCTCGGGCTTGGTCAGGTCGGGGGCGGCGGCGGAGGGCTGCGCGGGGGCGGCCGGGGGCTGCACGGGAGCGGACTGCGCAGGGGCCGGCTGAGCGGGCTGGGCGTACGGGTTGGGCTCCCCGGCGCCCGGGACGCCCGGAGCGCCGTAGGGGCCCGCGGGCGGCTGTCCCTGGGGCATCGCGAACGGCTGCCCGCCCTGCTGGGGCGGCGGCGGCGCGTACCAGCCCGGCTGGCCCTGTCCCGGCACCGGCATCTGCGGCGGCGCCATCGCGCCCGGCGGCAGCTGCTGCTGCAGGCCCGCGCGCTGGTCGGTGGTGGAGCGGTAGTCGACCGCGCCCTGCGTCATCCGCATGTACGCCTCCTCCAGCGAGGCCTGGTGCGGGGACAGCTCCCACAGCCGTACGTCGGCGTCGTGGGCGAGGTCGCTGATGCGGGGGAGCGGCAGCCCGGTGACACGCAGCGCGCCGTCCTGCTCCGGCAGCACCTGACCGCCCGCCTCCGTGAGCGAGGCCGTCAGCTTCTCGCGCTGGGCGGGGTCGGTGGCGGGGGTGCGCACCCGTGCGAAGTCGGCCGAGTTGTGCGAGATGAAGTCGCGGACGCTCATGTCGGCCAGCAGCTGGCCGCGCCCGATCACGATGAGGTGGTCGGCGGTCAGCGCCATCTCGCTCATCAGGTGCGAGGAGACGAAGACGGTCCGGCCCTCCGCGGCCAGTGACTTCATCAGGTTGCGCACCCAGAGGATGCCCTCGGGGTCGAGTCCGTTGACCGGCTCGTCGAAGAGGAGCACCTGCGGGTCGCCGAGCAGCGCGGCCGCGATGCCGAGCCGCTGGCCCATGCCGAGCGAGAAGCCCTTGGAGCGTTTTTTCGCCACGTCCTGGAGGCCCACGACCCCGAGCACCTCGTCCACCCGGCGGGCGGGGATGCCCGACAGCTGCGCCAGGCACAGCAGGTGGTTGCGGGCGTGCCGGCCGCCGTGCACGGCCTTGGCGTCGAGCAGCGCGCCCACCTGGCGCGGGGCGTTGGGCAGCCTGCGGTACGGGTAGCCGCCGATCGTCACCTGCCCGGCGCTGGGGTTGTCCAGCCCGAGAATCATCCGCATGGTCGTGGACTTGCCCGACCCGTTGGGGCCGAGGAAGCCGGTGACCGAGCCCGGCCTGACCTGGAAGGAAAGGTTGTACACGGCCGTCTTGTCGCCGTAGCGCTTCGTCAGGCCGACTGCCTCGATCATTCTCCGCACCCATCGAAAGGTTCAGGACGTCGGGGCACACGCCCCCGTAAGGGTTAGGAGGATATCGGGGCGCTGACGGTTCCCCTCAAGAGCGGGTAAAAAACCTCTCGCTACGCGTCCCGCCTCTTCAGCAGCGCGTAACCGCCGATCACCGCGACGACGACCCACAGCACCATGATGCCCAGCCCTCCCCAGGGCCCGTACGGTACGTCGTCGTCGAGCGGGGTGACCACCTGCATGATCTTGCTGCCGGCCTGGTCGGGCAGGAACCGACCGATCTTCTTGGTCGCGGAGACGTTGCCGAGGATCGCGGAGATCAGGAAGAAGAACGGCATCAGGATGCCCAGGGACAGCATCGGGCTGCGGAGCATCGTGGCGACGCCCATCGAGAAGACGGCGATGAGGGTCATGTAGAGGCCGCCGCCGATGACCGCGCGCAGGACGCCCGGGTCGCCGATCGCCGCCTTGTGCGAGCCGAGCATCGCCTGGCCGAGGAAGAACGCGACGAAACTGGTCACGATGCCCACGAGGAAGGCGAGCACGGTCGCCACCGCCATCTTGCTGAACAGGAACGTGCCGCGCCGCGGGACGGCGGAGAGCGAGGTGCGGATCATGCCGGTGCTGTACTCGTTGGACACCACCAGCACGCCGAACACGATCATCGCCAGCTGGCCGAGGCTCATCCCGGCGAAGCTGATGTAGGTGGGGTCGAAGGAGAGCCGGTCCTTCGCGCTCATCTTGTCGAACTCGTTCTTCGACAGCAGCGAGATCAGCACACCGAGCACGACGGTCACCACGGCGGCGAGGCTCAGCGTCCACAGGGTGGACGCCACCGACCGGATCTTGGTCCACTCGGACCTCAGGACCTGGGTCGCGGCCATGGAATCAGCCCTTCTTCCAGTCGTTGCCCCACTGGGGTCCCGGCACCTGCGGTCCGGGCGTCGGCGGCCCCGGCCGCTCGCCGGGGAGGGGCGGGGGCGCGGCGCCGAGCGGGGCGCCGGTGTGCGCGTGGTACTCCACCGACTCCGCCGTGAGCTGCATGAACGCCTCCTCCAGCGAGGCCTGCTGGGGGCTCAGCTCGTGCAGCACGATCCGGTTCCGCGCGGCCAGCTCACCGATGTCCTCGGGCCGGTGCCCGTCCACCTCGAGCGTCCCGACGCCGGTTTCCACGACGACGACCCCGGCCCGGTGCAGCACGTCGAGCAGCAGCTCGCGCTGGGGCGACCGGATACGTACGTACGAGCGGGAGTTCTCCCTGATGAAGTCGGCCATGGACGTGTCGGCGAGCAGCCGGCCCTGGCCGATCACGACGAGATGGTCGGCGGTCAGCGCCATCTCGCTCATCAGGTGCGAGGAGACGAAGACGGTACGGCCCTGGGAGGCGAGGGACTTCATCAGGTTCCGGATCCAGTGGATGCCCTCGGGGTCGAGCCCGTTCACCGGCTCGTCGAACATCAGGATCCGGGGGTCGCCGAGCAGCGCGCCCGCGATGCCGAGCCGCTGGCCCATGCCGAGCGAGAAGCCCTTGGCCTTCTTCTTCGCCACCGCGGTGAGTCCGACGGTGTCCAGCACCTCGTGCACCCGGCTGCGCGGGATGCCGTTGCTCTGCGCGAGGCACAGCAGGTGGTTGAAGGCGCTGCGGCCACCGTGCATGGCCTTGGCGTCGAGCAGGGCTCCGATGTACGTGAGCGGGTCCTTGAGCCGGTCGTAGTGCTGCCCGTCGATCCGCACGTCACCCGCGGTCGGCCGGTCGAGCCCGAGCATCATCCGCATGGTCGTGGACTTCCCGGCCCCGTTCGGCCCGAGAAACCCGGTGACGATCCCGGGCCGCACGTCGAACGTCAGCTGATTCACAGCCATCTTCTCGCCGTACCGCTTGGTCAGCCCCGCAACCTCGATCATGCCCCGAGGCTAAAACGCAACAAAGCCCCCTGCCACTGGAGGCAGGGGGCTCGGATGGCGCCCCCGAAGGGGCGCGGGGCTGTATAGATGTGCGACTCCGTCGCGTGGGCGCGACCAGCCACAGCTCCGTGAGGGGCGCGGGGAACTGCGCGACCAGCCACGACGGGCCCGCAGATCCCCACAACCTCAACCCGACCCGTACGGGGCCAGGGCCAGCGCCTAGCGCGACTGCTGAGCCGGCACCCCACGAGTGATCGGCTCGTCCTCGGCGGGCGACCCGGCGGCGGCAACAGCCGCACCGGTGAGCGTCGCCAGCATCTCGCGCACATTCGTGAGCTGCGCGTTGATCGAGTCACGCCGGTTCGTGAGAGCCGCAAGCTCGCGCTCGGACTCCGACCGGATCCGGTCGGCCTTCGCGTTCGCGTCGGCCACGATGTCCTCGGCCTGCCGCTGAGCCGTCTCGACGGTCTGACGGGCACGACGCTCGGCGTCCGTACGCAGCTTCTCGGCCTCGAGCCGAAGCTGCTCCGCACGGTGCTCGATCTCCGCGAGACGCTTCTCGGCCTTGGCCTGACGCGAGGCCAGGTCGCGCTCGGACTGCTCACGCCGCTTGGCGAGGTTCGTCTCGAAGTCGGCGGCGGCCTGCGCGGCCTTCGCGCGGGTCTCCTCGAAGAGGGCGTCCGCCTCCTCGCGCTTCGACTGGGCGTCCTTCGTCGCCTCCTGACGGAGCTGCGAGGCGTCCGTCTTGGCCTTCTCGACGATCCGGACGCCTTCGTCCTCCGCCTTGGACTTGCGGTCCGCAGCGAACGATTCTGCGTCGTTGCGCACCTGCTGGGCCGCCGATTCGGCGAGCTCACGGTGCTGCTCCGCCGCGCGACGGGCCTCCTCGCGCAGGTCCTTGGCCTCCTCCTCGGCGAGGCGGAGGATCTTCTCGACGCGGGCGCCGAGGCCGGCGTACGACGGCTCGGCGTCGCTTACCTGGGCCTGGGCGTTCTGCGTTTCGAGATGGAGTTCCTCGATGCGCTTTTCGAGAGCAGTGATACGGGCCAGAGCGCTGTCACGGTCGGAGACGAGCTTCGAAATGCGTTCGTCCACCTGAGCGCGGTCGTACCCACGCCGCACAAGCTCGAAGCCGTAGGGGGAAGTGTCGCTCATGGGGTTCCTGTCGAATGAGACCGGTGAGGTGATAGGTGGAATCCTAGGGGCCAAAACGGTGTGTCATCGAGCAGTAGCCCGATTGATATGGAGAATGACACCCTTTTTGGTGGCTAACGGCCGGAACGCTTGCCAGGGAGCTTCACCGAAGCCCCCCGGCATGCACGGAAGTTGCCCATCTGGCTAGCCCTCGGACGGCTTGCCACCCGAACGGGTCGCACCGGCCGCCGCGCCCGCCTTGACGCCCCCGTCCTTGCCACTCGACGGCGCCTCAAAGGATTCCAACGCCTCCAGGACGTCCTGGACACGGGAGATCTCGGCATTGATGTCCTGCCGACGGCGGACCAGCACCTCCAGCTCGCGCTTGCCCTCCTCGACCGCGGCCCGCGCCTCGCGGACCGCCTCGGATCTGATGCCCTCGGCCTCCGCGATGAGCGCGGCCTTCTTCTGCTCGGCCTCCTTGAGGAGCCCCTCCGCCTTCTTCACCGCGGCGATCCGGACCTTGCTCGCCTCCGAACCGGCCTCCGACACGAGGTCCTTGGCCTTCGCCTCGGCCTCCTTCAGCTGGTCCTCGGCGGCCCTGATCAGCGCGTCGCACCGATCGCCCGCCGCCTTCATCGTCTCGGCGGACTCCCGGCGGGCCCGGTCGTGCAGTTCCTCGATCTCGCCGGTGATCCGGTCCCGCAGCTCCTCGGCCCGCTCCCTTATGGCCGTCGCGTCCCGGCGCGCGCCGACCAGCAGCTCGTCGGCGTCCGTCCTGGCCCGCTCCACCCGGGTGTTGCCCTCGACCGTCGCCTCGGACAGCAGCCGCTCCGCCTCGTGGCGCGCGGCGCCCACCATCGTGTCGGCCTGTGCCTCGGCGTCCGCGGTGGTCTTGTGGGCGCTCTGCTGCGACTCCGAGAGGAGCTTGTCGGCCTCGGCGGTCGTCTCCGTGATCAGCTTGTCGACCTGCTCGGCCGCCTCGGAGCGCCGCTTGTTGGCCTCCTGGCGCGCCTTGTCCAGCGTGTCGTCGGCCTCGTCGCGGGCGTTCGACATGAGGCGGTCGGCCTCCTGGGCGGCCTCGGCCTTGAAGCGCTGGGCCTCCGTACGGATCCGCTCGGAGTGCTGCTGGGCGGAGCCGACCGTGTCGGCCGCCTCGGCGCGCAGCCGCTCCGCGTCGCCCGTCGCGTCCGAGATCAGCTTCTCGGCCTTCGCCACGGACTCGGCGCGGACGCGCTCCGCCTCCTGGTTGGTCTCCGCGGTGAGCCGCTCGACCTCGGCCGTCGTCTCGGTGATGAGGGTGTCCGCCTGCTTCGCCGCGTCCGACCGGATGCGGTTGGCGTCGTCCCTGGCCTCGGCCCGGGAACGCGAGGCGTCCTGCTCGGCCGACGCGATGGCGTCCGAGGCCTCCGTACGCGCCCGCTGCACATACTCCGAGGCGTCCGAACGCAGCCGCTCGGACTCCGCGATCGCCTCCGAGACCGTGCGCTCCGCGAGGGACTTCGCGGCCTCCGACTCGGCCTGGGCCTCGCGCCGGACCCGGTTGCCGTCCTCGGCCGCCCGCTCCCGCTCCGCGTGGGCGTCGGCGCGGACCCGGTCGGACTCCTGCTGGGCCTCCGTGCGCATGCGCTCCGCCACGTGCTCGGCGGCGCTGCGCAGGCCCGAGATCTCCTCCTGGGCCTGCTCGTGCAGCCCGGCCACGGCGTCGCGCACCTGCTGCGCGGTCTGCTCGGCGGCCGACACCATCTCGGTCGCCCGGCGGTCCGCCTCCTCGACCAGCCGTACGGCCTCGGTCTGGGCCTCCTCCACGCGGTTGCGCGCCGAGGCCAGCAGCTCCTCGCTCTGCTCGCGGGCCCGCTCGCGCTCCTGGTCGGCCTCCTGGCGGGCGGCGCCGAGCAGTTCCTCGGCCTCGCGGCGGCGCCTGGCCGCCTCCTCCTGGGCCGCGGACAGCGCCTCGGCGGCCTCGGTGGCCAGCCGCTCGGCGGCGGCCTGTGCCTCGGCCCGTACGCGGTCGGCGGTGTCCTGTGCCTCCGTCTTGAGCCGCTCGGCCTCCACCGCGGCGTCCGAACGCAGCCGTACGGCGATGGCCTCGCCCTCGGCACGGGACGCGGACGCGTCCGAGGCGGCCTCCGTGCGCAGCCGCTCGGCCTCCGTCTCGGCCTGCGCCTGGAGCGTACGGATCCGCTCGGCGGCCTCGGCGCGCAGCCGGTCGATCTCCTCGGAGGCCTCGCGGCGGATCCGCTCGGACTGCTCACGGGCGTCGGTGAGCGCCTGCTCGGCGGAGGCGAGGCGCTCCTCGGCCTCCGTGTGCAGCCGGGTCAGCCCCTCGGCCGCCTCGGCCTGCCGGGCCGCTATGGCCCGCTCGGTCTCCTCGTGCAGCTCGCCGGCGGCCCGCTCGGCCTCCGCCTTGATCTCGTCGGACTGCTCGACGGCCTCCGTGCGGTGCCGCTCGGCCTCCGCACGGGTGCGCTCCAGGGTCTCCTCGGCCTGCCGGCGCAGCGTCGTGGCGCGCTCGATGGCCTCGGTGCGGACCCGCTGGCTCTCCGTCGTGGCGTTCGACCGCAGTTCGTCCGCGTCGGCCTTCGCCTTGGACAGCAGCTCCTCGGCGGTCCTGGCCGCCTCCTCGATCTGCTGGACGGCCTCGCGCCGGGCCTCGGAGCGGATCCGCTCGCCCTCTTCGTTGGCGTCCGCGCGCAGCTGCTCGGCGTCGCCGCGCAGCCTGCGCGCCTCCTCCTGCAGCTCGACCGTCTTGGCGCGGTACTCCTTGGTGTCGTCCTTCGCCGTGCCCTTGAGCTGCTCGGCGATGTCGTGCGCCTCGGCGCGCAGCCGGTCCGCCTCGGCCTCGGCCTCGGCGCGGATCCGCTCGGCCTCCTCGGAGGCGGCCCTGGTGGTCGTCTTGGCTTCCTCGGACGCCTTGTTCAGCACGTCCTCGGCGGTACGGGCCGCCTTGGCGAGCTGGGACGCGGTCTCCTCGGCGGTGAGACTGCGGGCGTTCTCCTCGGCCTCCGCGGTGATCTTCTCGGCCTTGGTACGGGCGTCCGCGACGACCTGCTCGGCCTCGGCCTTGGTGGCCTCGGCCTCCTTGATCGCCTCGCCGACCAGCCGGGCGACCTGCTCCTTGGCCGTACGCGTGCGCTGTTCGTTCGCCGACTCCGCGCCGGAGAGCGCCTTGGCCGCGGCCTCCTTGGCCTCGGCGAGGACCTTCTCCGCCTCGGCCCGCGCCTCGCGCAGGGCCGTCTCGGCCTCGTTGATGCGCTGCTCGGCGGCGCGGCTCAGCTCGCCGGCCTGCCGGCGGGCGTTGTCCGAGTCGGACGCGGTCGAGCTGCGCAGCTGCTCGGCGTGGTCGGTGGCCTCCTGGGCCTGCGTCGAAGCCGCGTTCAGCAGCCGCTCCGCGTCGGTGCGGGCCCGGCGCAGCAGCGCCTCCGCCTCCGCACGCGCCCGCTCGGCGTCGCTCTGCAGCCGCTGGCGGGCCTCTCCCGCGACCCGCTCGGCCTCCGCGCGGGCGGCGGCCAGGGCCTGCTCGGCCTCGCCGCGCGACTCGTCGGCCAGCCGGCGGGCCTGCTGCTCGCTGCGGGCCCGCAGCTGCTCGGCCCACGCCACGTTCTCGTTGACGTGCGACTCGACGCTCTGGCGGCGCTCGGCCAGCTCCTGGTCGAGCTGCTGGCGGCGGGTGACCGCCTCCTGATGCAGCTCCGCCTGGAGACGGGCGGCCTGCTCCGCGTGCTCCTGCAGGATCCGCTGCGTCTGCGCGCGGGCCTGGCTCAGCTCCCGCTCGGCGTCCTGGCGCAGCTGATCGGCCTGAACCTGGGCATTACGGAGCATCTGCTCGGCCTGATAGCCGATGTCGGCACTGTCGTAGGCAGGCCGGGTCGCCAGACTGCGGCGCGCCTCGTGCAGCTTGGCGCGCAGCACCTCGACCTGATAGCCGAGGTCCTCGGCGTGCTGGACGGCCTTCTCCCGCTCGGTCTTCAGCCGTTCCATCTCGGCCTCGAACCGAGAGAGGTGGTCGACGTCAGCCGCCGGCTCTCGCTCCTGGCGTTCGTAGCCCCGCACTGCGCGGTCCCATCCGTCCCCTGGTCGCAAGTCTCTCCAAACGAGCACCGTCCATCCGCCGGACAGGGCCCCCGGGGAATGGTGTCAGATCAACGGCGGAGCAAGGGCTGCTCCCCCGACGCTCGTCCCCCGAAACCTGGACCCCGGCCCTCGGATCCTGACGATGAGGACCCGGACCGCCCCGAAGAGGCGACGGCCGTGCCCAACCCTACCGGCCCAGATATACGGAGGTCAGTGCTCAGGTGACTCAACTGGCGCCGAAGTGACCAGTTCTGTCAGGACGCCATGGCAATCCTTCGGGTGCAGAAAGGTGATCCTGGACCCCATCGAACCCCTGCGCGGCTCGTCGTACAGCACGCGTACGCCCTTGCCCCGGATGCCGGCCGCGTCCGCGTCCACGTCCGCCGTGCCGAAGGCGATGTGATGTACGCCCTCACCGTTCTTGGCCAGCCACTTTCCGACCGCGGAGTCCTCGCGGGTGGGTTCCAGGAGCTGCAGGTAGGAGGCGCCTCCGTCGGACGTCTCATTGATCTTGAGCATGGCCTCGCGCACGCCCTGCTCCTCGTTGACCTCGGAGTGGTACACCTCGAAGCCGTACGTGGCCCGGTAGAACTCGACGGTCGCGTCGAGGTCGAAACAGGCGATCCCGATGTGGTCGATTCGCGTCAGCATGCTGTCAGTGCAGCGCTCCGAGAGCGGTTACGCAACGTGCGCGCGATCACACGACGTGCCGGATGACGGCTGGCCTACCGCTCAGTACCTTCTTGAGTAAACCCTCGTTCACTCCTCGGCTGTGCAAGCTGGAAGGGGATCGCTCCTCATGTCTGGAACGAACAACACCACCTCCGTCATCGTTGCGGGTGCACGCACCCCGATGGGACGGCTGCTCGGCTCCCTGAAGTCCTTCTCGGGAGCCGACCTCGGTGGATTCGCGATCAAGGCCGCCCTCGACCGTGCGGGCATCGGCGGCGACCAGGTGCAGTACGTGATCATGGGCCAGGTGCTCCAGGCCGGGGCAGGGCAGATCCCGGCACGCCAGGCCGCCGTCAAGGCGGGCATCCCGATGAGCGTCCCGGCGCTCACGATCAACAAGGTGTGTCTGTCCGGCCTCGACGCCATCGCGCTCGCCGACCAGCTGATCCGCGCCGGTGAGTTCGACATCGTGGTCGCGGGCGGCCAGGAGTCGATGACCAACGCCCCCCACCTGCTGCCGAAGTCCCGTGAGGGCTACAAGTACGGCGCGATCGAGATGCTCGACGCGATGGCGCACGACGGGCTGACCGACGCCTTCGAGAACATCGCCATGGGCGAGTCGACGGAGAAGCACAACACCCGCCTGGGCATCCTGCGGCCCGAACAGGACGAGATCGCCGCCCTGTCCCACCAGCGGGCCGCCGCCGCGCAGAAGAACGGCACCTTCGAGGCGGAGATCACCCCCGTCGAGATCCCGCAGCGCAAGGGCGACCCCGTCGTCTTCAGCCAGGACGAGGGCATCCGCGGCGAGACGACCCCCGAGTCGCTCGGCCGGCTGCGCCCCGCCTTCACCAAGGACGGCACGATCACGGCCGGCTCGGCCTCGCAGATCTCCGACGGCGCCGCCGCCGTCGTCGTCATGAGCAAGGCCAGGGCCGAGGCGCTCGGCCTCGACTGGATCGCGGAGATCGGCGCCCACGGAAACGTCGCGGGACCCGACAACTCTTTGCAGTCGCAGCCGTCGAACGCCATCCAGCACGCCCTCAAGAAGGAGGGCATCGGCGTCGAGGATCTTGACCTGATCGAGATCAACGAGGCCTTCGCCGCCGTCGCGGTCCAGTCAATGAAGGATCTCGGCGTGTCCACGGAAAAGGTGAACGTCAACGGCGGCGCCATCGCGCTGGGCCACCCGATCGGCATGTCCGGCGCCCGGCTCGTCCTGCACCTCGCCCTCGAACTGAAGCGGCGCGGCGGCGGCGTGGGCGCGGCGGCGCTGTGCGGTGGCGGAGGCCAGGGCGACGCGCTGATCGTGCGGGTCCCCGGCGCCTGACCCGCGCTGCGGGCCGGCCGATCTACCGAACGGAGCTGTGATGCAGGACGTCCCCTCGCTGGTGGCCGCGGCCAGGGAAGGCCGGCCGAGGGCCGTGGCCAGGCTGATCTCCCTGGTGGAGGGGGCGTCCCCGCAACTGCGCGAGGTCATGGCCGCGCTGGCCCCGCTCGCGGGCAACGCGTACGTCGTCGGCCTCACCGGATCACCGGGCGTCGGCAAGTCGACCTCCACGTCGGCGCTCGTGTCCGCCTACCGGCGGCAGGGCAAGCGGGTCGGCGTCCTCGCCGTCGACCCGTCGTCGCCGTTCTCCGGCGGGGCGCTGCTCGGCGACCGCGTCCGGATGTCCGACCACGCCTCGGACCCCGGCGTCTACATCCGCTCCATGGCCACCCGCGGGCACCTCGGCGGGCTCGCGTGGGCCGCGCCCCAGGCCGTCCGGGTGCTCGACGCGGCCGGCTGCGACGTCGTCCTCGTCGAGACCGTCGGCGTAGGCCAGTCCGAGGTGGAGATCGCCTCGCAGGCGGACACGAGCGTGGTGCTGTTGGCCCCCGGCATGGGGGACGGCATCCAGGCGGCCAAGGCCGGAATCCTGGAGATCGGCGACGTGTACGTGGTCAACAAGGCCGACCGGGACGGGGCCGACACGACGGCACGTGAGCTGAACCACATGCTCGGGCTCGGCGAGTCCCGGGGCCCGGGGGACTGGCGGCCCCCCATCGTCAAGACGGTGGCCTCGCGCGGGGAGGGCATCGACGAGGTCGTCGAGGCGCTGGAGAAGCACCGGGCGTGGATGGACGAACGGGGGGAGCTCGCTGCGCGGCGGCTCGCCCGCGCGTCCCGGGAGGTCGAGGCGATCGCGGTCACGGCGCTGCGGGAGCGGATCGGTTCCCTGCACGGAGACCGCCGCCTCAGTGCGCTCGCGGCCCGGATCGTCTCGGGAGACCTGGACCCGTACCGGGCGGCGGACTCCCTGATCCAGAACCTGACGGGCCCCTGAACGACCTTCCCTCGCCCCCGCCGCCCCTACCCTTCCCGTCACTGTGTCCTCAAACGCCGGACGGGCTGAGATGTCCGCCGGTCCGGGGACATCTCAGC
>NZ_JBHXTO010000188.1:0-15351 GCF_042677425.1 Streptomyces sp. NPDC127119
CCTTAAGGGCTCGGCTGCGCCTTCGCCCCCTCTGGGGGCGCGGGGAACTGCGCAATCTTTTCGTCTTTAGGGGCGCGGGGAACTGCGCGGCCAGCCCCCACCGGCCCGCACCCCGCGCCTTGTTGCCTCTCAGGCAAGTTATTTGCCTCAGAGGCAACCCTGCGGCTCAATTGAGGCATGAACCCTGACAAGGGTACGCACCCCACCGTCGCCCCCCAGCTACGCGCCCTGCGCCGCCGCGCAACCCTCACCCTGGAGTCCGCGGCAGCAGCGGCCGGACTCTCCCCCGCGCATCTCTCCCGGCTGGAGACCGGCCAGCGCCAGCCCTCCCTGCCGATGCTGCTCGCCCTCGCCCGCATCTACGGCACCACCGTCTCCGACCTGCTCGGCGAGACGGTCACCGAGCGGGACGCCGTCGTGCGGTCCGCCGACATGGAGCCCACGAAGGCCGGCGGTTGGACGTACTGGCAGGCCGGCGCCGCCGGACGCGGCATGCAGTCCCTGCGCGTGCACGTCCCCTACGGGGCGCAGGGCGACATCGTGCGGGTCCACCCGGGCGAGGAGTGGCTGTACGTCCTCCAGGGACGGCTGCGCCTGCGCCTCGGCGACACCGCGCACGTCCTCGAACCCGGCGACAGCGCCCACTTCGACTCGCTGACCCCGCACCGGATCGCCGCCGCGGACCGGGACGGGGCCGAGCTCCTCTTCGTACACACCCTGCTGCAGAGTCCGACGGCCGCGCTGTGCCTCGGGCCGACGACGATTCCAGGAGAATCCTCATGAAGGACATCGAGGAGAAGTTCCCGCGCGCGCTGTGGGTGCGGCTCATCATCTATGTGGCGGTCGGGCACGTCTTCGCCGCCTTCATCTACCTGCTGTTCACGCTGGGGGCCGAGAACCAGTAGCGGACCGGGGCGGCGGCCCGGTCAGTCGAGGAACCGCTGCCGCAGCCGCTCCCGTATCTCGGGGGTCACGTCGAGCGCCTGCTGCAGGTACGCGTCGACCCCGCCCCAGGTCTCCTCGATCGTGTCGAACGCCGCCGCCAGGTACTCGGCGCGTGCGTCGAAGAGCGGGCCGAGCAGCTCCATCACCTCGGGGGTGTACGCGGAGGAGGCGGAGCTGCTGCGGTGCACCTTGTAGCGGCGGTGCGCCGCGTTCGACTCCAGGTAGTCCGTCACGATCGCCTCGCGCTCGACGCCCACCGCGAGGAGCGTCACGGCGACGGAGAGACCGGCCCGGTCCTTGCCCGCCGCGCAGTGCATCAGGGCCGGGACGCTGTCCTCCGCCAGTGAGTGCAGCACCTGCCGGTGCTCGGCCGTGCGGTGCTTGATGATCGTGCGGTAGGACGCGATCATGCGGTTCGCCGCCCGGCCGTCCGAGAGCAGCCCGCGCAGCTCGTCCAGGTTCCCGTCGCGGACCATCTTCCAGAACTCGGCGCCGTCGGCGGGGTCCGTCAGCGGGAGGTTCACGTTCCGCACGCCGGGCAGCTCGACGTCGGCGCCCTCCAGCTTCTGGTCCGCCGCGTTGCGGAAGTCGAAGATCGTGTGCAGGCCCAGCGAGGCGAGGAACGCGGCGTCTGAGGGCGTCGCGTGCGCGAGGTGGCCGCTGCGGAACAGCCGCCCGTACGCCACCCGCCGACCGTCCGCCGTCGGCAGGCCGCCCACATCGCGGAAGTTGCGTACGCCGGTCAGCTCGGGCTCGGTCGACGGGACCTGCTGCGTCACGGGGGCTCCTCCCCTCGGCCACCGACGCGGCTCGTCGGCGAGGTGCGTATCCGACGATACGACATCGGTTCGTGGGCCAATGAGTTGTCCACAGGCGTTGCCCGAAGGGCAGGTCGGCCCTGATGATGTTGGGGCTTGAGCGTGCCTGTTCGAATATGTGAGGGCTTGATGGTAGAGATCGGCGCAGACGGCCGTACGTGGCTTCTTTCGGGGCCCACGAGCAGTTACGGCCTGCGGCTCGGTGACGAGGACGAGCTGCTTCATCTGCACTGGGGCCCGAGGATCGCGCTCCCCGACGCCGAGGCGCTCGCCGCGGGCCCGGGTCCCGAGTACTGGGCGTTCGAGGCGACCCTCGACGGCCACGAGGAGTACCCGGTCGAGGGCGGCCCCCGCTTCGTACGGCCCGCGCTGTCGGTGCGCACGCCGGACCGGCGCGGCACCGAATGGCGCTTCGAGGGGTACGCGATCGTCGAGGGGGAGACCGCCGACGGAGAGGCGGCCGAGGGGGCCGGCGGTGACGAGCTGCGGCTGCGGTTCTCCGACTCCGGGCTCGGCATCACCCTGCACTACCGGATGCGGGCAGGCACCGACGTCGTCGAGCGCTGGGTGACCCTCGCCAACGAAGGGCCCGCCCTGGAGGTGCTGCGCGCCGACTCCGCGACCTGGACGCTCCCGCAGCGCGACGGGTGGCGGCTGTCCCAGCTGCACGGACGGTGGGCGGCCGAGTCCCGGCTCGTGCGCTCCGAGCTGACGTACGGCGAGAAGATCATCGGCAGTCGGCGCGGGCACACCGGGCACCAGCACCTGCCCTGGGTGGCCCTGGACGCGGACGGCACGGCCACCGAGGAGCTGGGCGAGGTCTACGGCTGCGCGCTCGCCTGGTCGGGCACCTGGCGGATCGCGGTGGCCCAACTGCCCGACGCGCGCGTGCAGATCACCGGCGGGGCCGGGTACGACGACTCGGGCCTGCTGCGGCTGGAGCCGGGGGAGACCTTCGTCACTCCCGTCTTCGCGGGGCTGTGGAGCGACGGCGGCTTCGGCGGGGCGAGCCGCGCCTGGCACGCGTACCAGCGCGCGTACGTGATCCCGGACGCGGAGCAGGACCGGCCCGTGCTCTACAACTCCTGGGAGGCCACGGAGTTCGACATCTCCGAGGAGCAGCAGCGGGCGCTCGCCCGCCGGGCCGCCGGGGCGGGCGTCGAGCTGTTCGTGGTCGACGACGGCTGGTTCGGGGCGCGCACCAGCGACCGGGCCGGCCTCGGCGACTGGACGGTCAACCGGGACCGCTTCCCGGGCGGACTGAAGCCGCTGAGCGACTACGTGCACGGGCTCGGGATGCAGTTCGGCATCTGGGTCGAGCCCGAGATGGTCAATCCGGACAGCGAGCTGTACCGCGCGCACCCGGACTGGGTGCAGTTCCAGCCGGGACGAAAGCGGACGGAACTGCGCAATCAGCTCGTGCTCAACCTCGCCCGCGAGGACGTCCAGGAGTACCTGTGGGAACAGCTCGACGCGCTGCTCTCCAGTGCCCCGATCGACTACGTGAAGTGGGACTTCAACCGCGCCTTCACCGACGCGGGCTGGCCCGGCGAGGCCTACCCGCAACGGCTGTGGGTGGACCATGTGCACGCCCTGTACAAGCTGTTGGACCGGCTGCGGACCGCCCACCCGGGTGTCGCCTTCGAGTCCTGCTCGGGCGGCGGCGGCCGGATCGACCTCGGGATCATGGCCCGTACGGACCAGGTGTGGACCTCCGACAACACGGACCCGCTCGACCGGCTCGCCATCCAGCACGGCTTCAGCCAGGTGCATCCCGCGCGGGCCATGGCCGCCTGGGTCACCGACAGCCCGAACACACAGCTCAACGGACGTGTCAGCTCGTTGCGCTTCCGCTTCGTGAGCGCGATGGCCGGGGTGCTCGGCGTCGGCGGCGACCTCACCCGCTGGACCGAGGAGGAGCTGGCCGAGGCGCGGACCTGGGTGGAGCTCTACAAGGAGATCAGGCCCGTCGTGCAGGGCGGCGAGCTCCATCGGCTGCGGGCGCCGCAGGGCGGACTGAGCGCCGTCCAGTATGTCCGTGACGGCGAGGTCGTCGTCCTCGCCTGGCTCCAAGCCCAGCACTACGGTGAGCCGGCCCTGCCGGTGCGGCTGCGGGGCCTCGACCCGTCGGCATCGTACGAATGCCTCGAAACGGGTGAAGTCCACCGAGGCGCGGTGCTGTTGCACCACGGGTTGCGGACGGGGCTGCGGGGAGACCTCGATGCGTCAGTTATCCGGCTGCGTCGCATCTGACTGTTGTGTCCGTAATGGAGCCTTCGTTCCAACTCGCGCCGGAGTGAAGGCTCCTGGGGCGGTCCTTGGTGAGCAGCGTCATATCCGTGACGTTCCGCTGTCGCCATGCTCACGTAAGTCCGCTTTGTTTGCAGGGCTTTAACAAGCGGTGGATAGACCGCATTCACACAGGGTGACCGGTATTTCGGTCGAGGATCAAGAAAACGGGGCACACAGGAAACCCCCAAGCTTGTTTGCGCCTCTTCATGTCGCTTACGTTCACCTCCAATCCGGACGGACGCCCAATCCTGCCGCCGCCCGGAATCCGCACTCACCCGTACGTGGCAGGAGCGGGGGACCCACAGGTAAGACGCCTGTTCCGGTCTCCGGAACGGCTTGGGGTTAAGTCGTGCGAAAGCACGGCCGGGCATCTCCAGCTCGCACCCGACAGCTCACCTCGCAGGCGCCGGAGAGGAATTCGTCATGCCCGCGAAGGGTAAGCACCGCCGTCCCAAGTCCCAGCGTTTCTCGCGTTCCATGGCCGTGGCCGGAACCGGGGGCGCGGCTCTCGCCCTCCCGCTGCTCGGCGCCGCCGGAGCGCACGCCGCGACTCCGCAGACCGCCGCCGATTCCGTGGCGAGCGCCGCGAACGTCTCGAACATCGCGAGCAAGTCCGCCGCCGCCGCTCCGACCGCCGAGAAGCAGGCCGAGGCGAAGAAGGCCGAAGCGAAGAAGGTCGCGACCAGGACGTACGCCGTGCGTTCGGGCGACTCCCTGTCGAAGATCGCCGACACGCAGGACGTCAGCGGTGGCTGGAAGAAGCTGTACTCGGACAACCGCACGTCCATCGGCGGCGACCCGTCCCTCATCCACCCGGGCCTGAAGCTCGCCCTCGGCGGCAAGGCGGCGGCGTCCAGCTCCGACTCCACCGCCTCCAAGTCGTCCGACAAGGCCGCCGAGAAGCCCGCGGCCAAGAAGACGACCACGGCGTCCAAGGCGGCGGACACCTCGACGGCCACCGGCTTCACGCTGCCGGTCACGGGGGCGTCCATCGGCACCTCGTACAAGATGTCCGGCAGCATGTGGTCCAGCGGCTACCACACCGGTGTCGACTTCGTGGTGCCCACCGGTACCGCGCTCAAGTCCGTCGGCGTGGGCACGGTCGTCTCCGCCGGATGGGGCGGCGCGTACGGCAACCAGGTCGTCATCCAGCTCGCCGACGGCCACTACGCCCAGTACGCCCACCTGTCCTCCCTCTCCGTCTCGGCCGGTCAGACCGTGACCGGCGGACAGCAGGTCGGCCTCTCGGGTGCCACGGGCAACGTCACCGGCCCGCACCTGCACTTCGAGATCCGCACCACCCCGGACTACGGCTCGGACGTGGACCCGCTGGCGTACCTGCGCGCCAAGGGCGTCTCCGTCTGACGCCCTCCGGCGCTGTCTGACGCGGACTGACGCCCACGGGCGTCGACCGACGTCGGCCGATGTGAATCTCCGAAGGCCGGACCCTGTGATCCCCGGGGTCCGGCCTTCGGCATGTCCCGGGCCGGACGGCTGCTCAACGGCTGACAGGGGCGGGCGGGGGCGTGTCAGGCCCCCGCATGGTTCAGGGCGCGCACGAACTGCTCCGTGAGCTGCTCGGTGTCGAGGCCGTCCGCGCCGCGTCCGGTCAGGATGTGGAAGAAGGGCGGGCCGATCAGGAGCGCGGTCGCCTGTTCGAGTGAGAGCGCGGTGCCGCTCGGCTTCCGGACCGCCTCCACGACCTCGGCGGCGCTCTCCCCGAGGATGTCGTGGGACGCGAGCAGCGCCGCGACCTCCGCGTCGTGCTGGGCCTCGCCCATGAGGGCACGGTAGGCCGCGCCCGCGTCGGAGCGGGCCAGGAAGCCGACGAGGGCGTCGAGATAGGCCTTGAGGTCCTTGCGGGGATCGCCGCTGCGGGGCACGGACAGTTCCTGCCGGGCGTCGATGGCGCTGGCCTCGTAGAGAACCTCCGCCTTGTTCGACCACCAGCGGTACACGGTCTGCCGGCCCACGCCCGCCCGCTCGGCGATGCCCTTCATGGTCAGGGCCGCGTACCCCACCTCCACCAGGAGGTCGTCGACGGCGTGCAGCACGGCGGCCCGTGCGCTCTCACTGCGGGGCCGACCGCGGCCACTTCCATCCACCATGCCGCAAGTCTATACGAGTCACGGTGTCTCGTATGTGTTATCTTTACGGTGCACGGTGACTCGGAAGTGAGTGCCCGGGCCTGCCTCGACCTGTCCCGGGACGGGCCTGTCGGGCGGTGTCCGGCCGTGCTTCGTGTTCCGTGATCCACGACAGGAATCGAGAGCCATGACGTCCACACTGGAAGGCACCCTGCGCCCGGCGCGGCGGTCCGGGACCGTGCTCGCCTGCGTGAGTGTGTGCACCGCCCTGGTGGTCGGATTCGTCGCCGCGATCAACCTGGCGGTGCCGCAACTGGCCGCGAGTTCACTGCGACCGACGTCGTCGAACCTGCTGTGGATCGTCGACGCCTACGTGGTGGTCTTCGCCTGTCTGGTCATCCCCGCCGGTGCGGCCGGCGACAAGTTCGGCCGCAAGGGCGTCCTCATGGCGGGGCTCGGCACGGTCGCGTTCGGCGCCGTCGTGTCGGCCGTGGCGCCGAACGTGCCGATCATGCTGACAGGGCGTGCCGTCACGGGCCTCGGCGCCGCCTGCGTCCTGCCGAACTGTGTCGGCATCCTCCTGCACGCCACCGCCCCCGAGCGGCGCCCCCACGCGCTGGCCGTGTGGGCGGCGGCCTCCGGCGTCGGCGGCGTCGTCGGCAACGTCGGAGGCGGGGCGGTGCTGAGTACGAGCTCCTGGCGCACGCTGTTCCTGTCGGTCGCCCTCATAGCGGTCTGCTGCCTGGCGTGGACGGCCCGGACCGCACCGCGCAGCGCCCGCTCCGAACGCACCCTCGACGTGCCCGGCACGCTGCTGTTCGTGGCGGCCGTCGTGGCACTGCTGGCCGCAATCATCGAGGGGCCGGAACAGGGCTGGGGCAGCACGGTCGTGCTCACCGCCTTCGCCTGCAGCGTGCTGCTGGGTCTGTGCTGGGTACGGGTCGAACTGCGCGTCCCCCACCCCATGCTCGACCCGCGCCTGTTCCGCAGCCCGGCACTCGGCGGCGCCGCCCTCGGTATGACCCTCACGTTCTTCGGGAACTTCGGGCTCTTCTACGTCAACGCCTCACTCCTTCAGTACGGACGCGGCTTCTCCGTGCTGCAGGCAGGGCTCGGGATCATCCCGCTGACCGTCCCGCTCCTGCTGGGCACCCGTTACGTACCCGGGCTGATCCGCCGTATCGGCAACCCCGCGACACTCGCCGCGGCCTTCGCGCTCACCGGCACCGGTCTGCTCGGCCTCTCGTACGCCTCGACCATGGCCTATCCCGTGTACGCGGCCGGTCTGTTCGTCATCGGCCTCGGCATCATGCTGGCCGCGCCCTGTCTGACCGCACAGATCGCCTCGGCCCTGCCCGTGGAGCGGGCGGGCATCGCCGGCGGGCTGCAGTCCGCGACCCGTGAACTGGGCAGCGCTCTGGGGGTGGCCGTCGTCGGCACCGTCCTCACCGCCGGATTCACGCACCACCTGCCCGCCGGCCTGAGCCGGCACACGCCGGTTCCGCGCACGGTGCAGGAAGCGCTCACGCTGAGCCCGGCCGACCACACCGCCGTCACGGAGGCGTTCATCCACGGCGCCGACACCGCGCTGCGCGTCGCGGCCCTCGTCGTGCTCCTCGCCGGAGCCCTCGTCGTCGCCGGCAGCCGCCGCGCCCACCGGGCCGCCCCGGCGCCGCCCGTCCCGCGGTAACGGCGGGACACCACGGACCACCTGACACGGCGTCGGAACCGTGCTCAGGCAAGGCCCACCCGCACTCACACCCGACTTCACCCGTCATCTGCCGTTCTCACCTGCCCTTTTCAGGGCGAAGGAGGTCACGCTCATGCGTGCATTCGTCACCGGAGCCACCGGCTGGATCGGCTCAGCCGTCGTCGACGAGCTCGTCTCCGCAGGCCACCAGGTCATCGGCCTGGCCCGGTCCGACCGGGCGGAGAAGGCCCTCGCGGCCAAGGGCGTCGGCGTCGTCCGCGGCGACCTGGACGACCTCGGCTCGCTGCGGCGAGCCGCCGACCAGGCGGACGCGGTCATCCACATGGCCAACAAGCACGACTGGGGCAACCCCGCCGAGTCCGACCGCTCCGAGCGCGCCGCGGTCCGCGCCCTCGGTGACGCCCTCGCCGGGACCGACCGTCCGTTCGTGGTCGCCGCGCCGCTCTCCGGCCTCGTCGAAGGGCGTCCCGCCACCGAGGACGACGTCTCCCCGGCCGTCGGCCCGGACTCCAACCGGGGCGGCAGCGAGAACCTCGCCCTGGACTACGTGGCCCGGGGCGTACGGACCGTGATCACGCGGTTCGCGCCGAGCGTCCACGGCCACGGCGACTGGGGGTTCGTCAACTTCCTCACCGCCGCCGCCCGCGACAAGGGAGTCTCCGGTTACGTCGGCGACGGCTCCGCCGCCTGGTCGGCGGTGCACCGCGACGACGCGGCCCACCTCATCCGCCTCGGCATGGAGCAGGCGCCCGCGGGGACGCGGCTGCACGCCGTCGCCGAGGAGGCCGTCACCACCAAGGCGATCGCCGAGGCGATCGGCCGCAGCCTCGGCCTGCCGGTCGCCTCCGTCGCCCCGGGGGACGCCGGACCCCATTTCGGCTTCGTCGGCAGCTTCTTCGCCTCCACCATGACCGCGTCCAGCGACGTGAGCAGGCGGCTGCTGTCCTGGGAGCCCACCGGCCCGTCCCTGCTCGCGGACATCGACGCGGGCGCGTACACGGCCTGACGGGGCGAGCGCGACACGGCCCGACGGGGCGGGCCCGGTGAGGCGAGGCGTGGGAGGGCGGACCGTTCTCCCACGCCGCCCCACCCGCCCCGTACACACCAGACACCCCACCCCACCGTACCCGCACACCAGCACCGCCCGAAGGAGTCAGCGTCATGCCCACACCTCCGTACACCCTCGCGGAACCACGTGTCTCCGCCGCCCTGACCCGCATGTTCGAAGCCGCCGCCCGTGACGACGAGACCGTGTCACGTCTGAGGAGCGACCGGCCCCAGGACTGGGGGTCACGGACGGCGCAGGAACTCGCCGACGCGGCGCAGGAGATCTACATGCCGGTCTCCGCCGACGGCGGCAGACTCCTCTACAACCTCGTCCGCGCCACCAGGCCGGCCAACGTCGTCGAGTTCGGCACCTCGTACGGCATCTCCACGCTCCACCTGGCCGCCGCCGTTCGCGACAACGGCACGGGCCGGGTCGTCACCACGGAGATGAGCCGGACCAAGGCGGCGGCGGCCCGCGACACCTTCGCCGCCACCGGTCTCGACGACGTGATCACCGTGCTGGAGGGGGACGCCCTGCAGACGCTCGCCGCACTGACGCAGCCGGTCGGCTTCCTGTTCCTGGACGGGTGGAAGGACCTCTGCCTGCCCGTCCTGCGGCTCCTTGAGCCACACATCGCGCCCGGCACCCTCGTCGTCGCCGACGACGTGGATCTTCCGGACCTCGGCCCGTACCTCGACCACGTGCGCGACACCGCCAACGGCTATCACAGCGTCACGTTCCCCGTTGAGGACGGCCTCGAAATCAGCTGCCGTCTCTGACCGGATCCCGAACGGGGCGGCTGCCGACTCCGTCCGGGCTCCCACCGGACGGAACCGGACGGAGTCCGACGGAGCCGGACTGCTCCGGTCGCCGGGTGCGTACGACACGGGGTTGAAACATCGACAGCATCGACACGGGACGCCGGGGGCGGCACAGTGACCAGTGCCTTCCACAAGCGCTTTCTGTCGGCGGATCGACCCGTCCCCGACGTCCCCGACCACCGGAGGAACCCCGCATGACCACCACACGCAGAGCGTTCGGAGCGCTGGCCGCGGGCGCCGGTCTCGCCGCGCTCGTGCCCGGACAACAGGCGAGTGCCGCGGACCGCCACGGGCGGGGCCGGCTCATCGCCCGCGACGACTTCCGCCACGGGCTCGGCCAGTGGGTCACCGAGCTGCAGGACGGCGGCAGCGTCACCGCCTCCCGGGGCGTCCTGGACATCGACGTGCCCAGCGGCGCGACCGTCTGGTTCCGGCGTGCGCTCCGGGGGCCGTACGTCATCGAGTACACCGCCACACCGGTCTCCGCGGGCGGCGCCAACGACCGCGTCTCCGACCTCAACAACTTCTGGAACGCCACGGACGCGCGCTCGCCCGACGACCTCTTCGCCACGCCCCGCGGCGGCGCGCTCGCCGAGTACGACCAGCTCAGTACCTACTACGTCGGTTACGGGGCCAACTCCAACACCACGACCAGGCTGCGCCGGTACGTCGGCGAGGCGGGCGTACGGCCGCTGATCCTCGACTACACCGAACCCCTGCTCACGGCCAACCGCCCCCACCGGGTCCGGATCGTCTCGGACGGGTCGACGGTCCGGTGGTGGAACAACGGACGGCTCGTCTTCGACTACACCGACCCGGAGCCGTACACGCGTGGGCACTTCGCGTTCCGGACCACCTGGAGCCACTTCGCGATTCAGGACTTCCAGGTCCGGGAGCTGCGGCAACGTCACTGAACGCGCCCCTTATTCCGGGATTGACCAACACTTGACGAGTGGCTTATCTCACCGGGCGTCAACCCCTTCCTACGGTCGCGTAGGTCACACGCCAAGGTGAATCATGGGCCGACGTGGCAGACGATTCGAAAGACGACAACAGATCAGTGATCGGGTCGTACGTGGCGGTGGGGGACAGCTTCACCGAGGGCGTCGGCGACCCGGGCCCGGACGGGGCGTTCGTCGGCTGGGCCGACCGGTTCGCGGTACTGCTCGCGGACCGGCGGCCCGAGGGCGACTTCGATTACACCAACCTCGCGGTTCGCGGGAAGCTGCTCGACCAGATCGTCGAGCACCAGTTGCGGCGGGCCAGGGAGCTCGCGCCGGACCTGGTCTCCTTCTGTGCGGGCGGCAACGACATCATCCGGCCGGGCACCGATCCCGACGAGGTCGCGGAGCGCTACGAGCGTGCCGTCGCCGACCTCACGTCGGCCGTCGGCACGGTCCTCGTGACCACCGGCTTCGACACCCGTGGCGTACCCGTGCTCCGGCACATGCGGGGCAAGATCGCCACGTACAACCTCCATCTGCGGGCCATCGCGGACCGGTACAACTGTCCGGTGCTCGACCTGTGGTCCCTCAAGACCATCCAGGACCGGCGGGCCTGGGACGGCGACCGGCTCCACCTCTCGGCGGAGGGGCACACCCGGGTGGCCCTGCGCGCCGGACAGGTCCTCGGCCTTGAGGTGCCCGCGGACCCGGACCAGCCCTGGCCCGTGCTGCCGCCGCGCGGCACGCTGGAGATGCGGCGGGACAACATCCACTGGGCGCGCGAGTACCTGGTTCCGTGGATCGGCCGGCGGCTGCGCGGGGAGTCCTCGGGCGACCGCGTGGAGGCGAAGGGAAGCCTGTCTCCGCATGACATCAAGTCGTGGATAGAGGCGGTTGCCTGAACGTCCGGATGTGTGGACGTTGACGTGGTGAGTGCCTGAACGCCCGCTGGATGGTTGCCTCAGGCATCCGGAAGCTGGGGCTCGACGGCTTGGGGCTCGACAGTCCGGGGTTCTGCGGTCTGGGGGTTCGCGGTCTGGGGCTCGACGTGGTCGAGCCCCAGCTCCCGGGCCAGGGCCTCGTCCACCCACTGCTGGGTGCGGGCGCGCGAGACAGCGCCCGGGTACGCCGTCATCTGCACGGCCAGCCCGTCCAGCAGGGCGGTCAGGCGCAGTGCCGTGGCCGTCGGGTCTGGGCACCGGAACTCGCCCGCGGCCACGCCCTCGGCGATGACCTCGGTGAGCGCGGCCTTCCACTGCCGGTCCAGATCGCGGGTGACGTCCCGCAGCGCGGGCTCGCGCAGGGCCACCGCCCAGCCCTCGATCCACAGCCGCCAGCCCTTGGCCTGCCCGGTCGGCGCGTACCAGCGCACGGCGGCCCGCAGCCGCCGCAGGGCCGTCGTCCGGCGGCCCAGGAGCTTGCGCAGATGGGCGAGGTCGTCCTCGGCGGCGTACGTGAACGCGGCGGCGACCAGTTTCTCCTTCGTGGAGAAGTGATAGAGCACCAGGGCGTTGCTCACGCCGAGCGCGTTCGCCACATCGGCGATCCGCACCGCGGACACACCGCGCTCCTCGATCTGCCCGATGGCGGCCCGCAGCAACTCCTGCCGCCGCTCCGCCACACCCAACCGCACTCTCGCCACCGGGCAACCCTATTGCGTGTCCGGGGCCGCCCGGGGCCGCAGGGGTGGTTACCGGCCGCGCGGGGCGGCACCGGCGCCGGTGTGGAGGGGGGCTTCGGTGGGCGGGGCTTCAGCGGTACCAGCCGAAGCGGTCCGCGATCTCCGGCAGGCGGTCCGCGACGATGGCGTGTGCCGCCGCCCGCGGGGTCGAGCCGTCGGTCTCCGCGCGGGCGAGCGTCTGGTCGATCAGGGCGCGCATCGAGCGGCGCGTGTACGCGAACGCCTCCTCCGCGTCGGCCCCGATGTCACCGAACAGCGTCCACCACCACCAGGCGTTGGTACCGGAGTTGACCACGACGTCCGGCAGGACGGTGACCCCGCGTGCGGCGAGCAGTTTCTCCGCCTCGGGAAGGACGGGCATGTTGGCCGCCTCGACGATCCAACGGGCGGTGATCCGCTCCTGGTTGACGGTGTCGACGGTGTACGAGACCGCCGCCGGCACCAGTACCTCGGCCCCCGCGGACAGCCAGGCGTCAGCGGGCAGTTCGCGGTCGGCGGGGCGCAGGGCCGAGCGGTCGACCGTGCCGTAAGCGTCCCGCGCGGCGAGCAGCGCGTCGACGTCCAGTCCCTCGGCGTTGGCGATCGTGCCCTTCACGTCGGCGACCGCCACGACACGCAGCCCCGCGCGCGTGAGGAACCGCGCCGTGGCCCCGCCCATGGTGCCCAGGCCCTGCACGGCGACCCGGGTACCCGCGTACGCCACCCCGGCCCGGTCCAGCGCCGCCAGCACCGCCTCGGCCACCCCGCAGCCGCCGACCAGCTCGTCCAGGCCGATGCCGTCCACCTCGACCGCGAACGCGTCCGCCAGCCGCCGGCGTGCCGTCTCCTCGTCGTCGAGCAGCGGGTACACCGCCTGGATCGACGACACGAGGCCCGCCTCCGCCGCGGCCCGGTCGACGAGATCCTGGGTGAGCCCGAGGTCCTCGCCGGTGGTCCAGTGATGCTCGATGTACGGGCGCATGGCCCGCAGATAGCGCACGAGCAGGCCGTACGCCTCCGGGTCCCGGGGATCGCAGTCGATGCCTCCCTTGGCGCCGCCCAGCGGGATGTAGCGGCCCTCCGGGTTGTAGTGCAGCGCCTCCTTCATGGTCATTCCCCGCGCCAGGCCCGCGACCTCGGCCAGCGTGCACCCCGCCCGCATCCGCAGCCCGCCGCTGGAGACACCGCGTACCAGACGGTCCACGACCAGGTGCCCCTGACGGCCCGTGACGTGGTCGGTCCAGGTGAGCGACATCAAAGGGGTGCTGTCCGGGTCGTTCACAGGGTCTCCTCGGGAACAGGGATCGGCTTCGGAACGTTTCACCGGCTGGAAGCCGGGCGCGCACTGCGTCCCGGTGCCGGTCCAGCACCGTCGCTACTGAATGATCGGTCAGTATCGAAAGTGCTGGGCAAAACTGTCAATCGTGTCTGTCGACGTGCTGAACGGATCTTCGGTGTGAGTGATGGGGTACGGGGTGGCCCTCGCCGTGCTCGGCACGGACACCGCTCTGTCACGCGCCCGACCCGGCGCTGTCAGAGGCGGCGACCATAATGGATATTCAGACCGACCCACTGGAGGTGCCGTGACCGGCTCCCGTTCCCTGAGTTCCGGGCTCCGTGCTCTGCGCCCCGCCGCCTTCGGCGTGGATCCGAGTGGTGAGCGCATGCAGCGCATCCGCAGATCTCCGAACTACGCGGACGGCGTGTTCCGCAATCCCGAGGGTGCCCCTCGCCCGGACGGCGCCATGCGCGAGTTCGCGAAGTCCTACTTCCGCAAGGAGGAGCGCGTCCTGCGGGCTCCCGCGGGTGTCGTGCCCGTGCATGCCACGACCCTCGCCGACCTCGCGGCGCCCCCGGCCTCGGGGCTGCGGCTGACGTGGATGGGCCACTCCAGCGTGCTCGCGGAGATCGACGGACACCGGGTGCTCTTCGACCCCGTCTGGGGCGAGAGGTGCTCCCCGTTCGCCTTCGCCGGGCCCAAGCGGCTGCATCCGGTGCCCGTGCCGCTGGCGGCGCTCGGCCCGGTCGACGTGGTCGTCATCTCCCACGACCACTACGACCACCTCGACCTGCCCACGATCAAGGCCCTGGCGGACACGGACACGCTGTTCGCGGTGCCCCTCGGTGTCGGCGCCCATCTGGAGCACTGGGGCGTCCCGGCGGACCGGCTGCGCGAGCTGGACTGGCACGAGACGACGAAGGTCGGCGGGATCTCCCTCACCGCCACACCCGCCCGGCATTTCTGCGGCCGCGGCCTGCGCAACACGCAGCACACCCTCTGGGCCTCCTGGGTGGTGGCGGGCGACGAGCACCGGATCTACCACAGCGGCGACACCGGTTATTTCAAGGGCTTCAAGGACATCGGCAGCGAGTACGGCCCCTTCGACGCCACGATGATCCAGATCGGCGCCTACAGCGACTTCTGGCCCGACATCCACATGACGCCCGAGGAGGGCATGCGCGCCCACCTCGACCTCCAGGGCGACCGGCCCACCGGCGTGATGATGCCGATCCACTGGGCCACGTTCAACCTCGCGGGGCACCCGTGGGCCGAGCCGGGCGAGGGCACCGTCAGCGCCGCCCACGCGGTCGGCGCCCGGGTCGCGCTGCCCCGACCGGGCGAGCCCTTCGAACCCACGGCGGAGACGGTTCCGTCCGAGCCGTGGTGGCGGGGTGTGGCCCTGGTGCCTAAGGGCGGCTGGCCCGCCATCGAGAAGACGGTCGTCGGGGAGTCGGTTGCCGCGGAGACGGTCGCGGAGGGGACGGTCGTCGACACGGCCGTCGCCGATACGGCCCTTGCCGAGGAGGCCCTCGTCCAGGAGAGCGCCGCAGAGAAGGGCGCCGCAGAGAAGAGCGTCGCCGAGGAGGCCGTCGTCCAGAAGAGCGCCACCGACGAGGCCGTCGTCGAGAAGGCGGGCCGTGACACTCCGCGTGACAAGGCCGCGGACACCGGGGACCCGGAATCGGTGCCGGCCGGATGATCTGAGGCCGCCCGAAGGCGGTCGGCGAGGGCCGAGGAGCGAAC